>JANNWQ010000364.1:0-23711 GCA_031408595.1 Acidobacteriota bacterium
AACAACAGATTTAAAAGACAAGCTTACGAAACGATACGCATTATTGTACCAGTTCCAGAATCCTGAGCTTTTTGAAAAGTATACAGACTATGCCCGCGAAACTAGGACCAAAAAGTTGAATGATGAGATAGCTAAGATCACAGCCGATCTGGAGAAGATCGAAATCAAATATTCAAACGCCTTCGAGTGGCGGTTTGAGTTTCCAGAGGTCCTCGATAACGAAGGAAAGTTCCTGGGATTCGATTTAGTGATTGCTAATCCGCCGTATATCAATGCGATAGCTATGCAGTCGAGCAATCCATCAATTAGGAATTTTTTGAAAGCCAAATATGATTTCCTCACGGACAAATGGGACATTTACGTTGCCTTCATCGAACTTGGCCTGACCCTATCCAGAAAGCATTCGACACTTACAATGATTATTCCGGATGCTTTTGTTCGCGAAAACTATTCGACAAAAATCCGTGAACATTTCGTGAACCGACGCCTCATACGGAAAGTCGCTTTTTACAAATATGATGTCTTTGATGTTACGGTGAGTAACATCGTGATCTTCTTGAACGATCTACAATCGGATTACGGTGATCAGGTCATCTTTGAAAACCCTGAAACTTCGATTGTAAAAAAAGTTGCGATAGAGGATGTTTTCAGATCATCCCGGTCCAGCTTGGAACACCTTTTGGAATCGGACTTGGTGCTCGGCGACGTTTGTTTTGTAAGCATTGGCATGGTACTAAATGCTCATGAAGACACGGCAGCGGGCGAATTTACCAAAAAAGACTTAATTAGTGATTCCGCGAATGCAAAGCACCCTAAAAGGTACACCGAGGGAAAGTGGATAGATCGTTATTCGATCAATACGGTCAAATATCTTGAATGGGGTACTGAGCGAGTTCCGGGAAAAATCCGTCGCGCTACGTTTCCCGAACTTTATGAGAAAAGGAAGCTTTTAGTCAATAAGCTAGGCCGTCTCAAGGCGGTCTATGACGGGTCAAAAATCTATTGTGACCAGACCATTCGAGTCTTAATACGGTATACCGATCTAGCAGATATTCAGAATCTAAGTATCAATAACTCGATAAAGAAATTTACCAATAGAGAGCGGAAAGACTTGGAGAATTTCTCAAAGAGGTTTGATCTAAAATATATCCTTGGACTTCTGAACTCGAAATTGATGATGGCTCTTTTCAATGTTCTTCGTACCGATGAAAGTTTCGACATCAACCCCTTGGTCCTTAGACAGCTACCAATCGCAGATATTTCACTTGACCGACAGGCTCCTATCATCGCCTTGGCAGACCAAATCCTCGAACTAAAAAAATCCGGCGGCGATACAACCCCGCTTGAGAACCAGATCGACGAGATGGTCTATGACCTTTACGAACTCACACCGGAAGAGCGAAAGATTGTTGAGGGAGCTTGATCGTCAAAAGTTTCGAGCGTATCCGGCGCCAGCAACGCGAAGCCAACCGCCAGGCCGAACACCCTTCCAAACCCACCTCCACGGCACCTTTTGCGGCGAGCTTTAGAACCATGACTCGTTTACGAATTAAAAATTGAAGGATTGGAGCGAAAAATAAGAATGTACGTCAATGATTTTAGTCATCCGTTTATTAAAAACCACTTCTTGAGGTCGGTGGACGGTACAAATAACCACTTATCCTATCTTGCAAAAACATCTCCGGAGAACGACAAAAGCTTGATATTCCCCGATGACGAGCGGAAGGCAATGGGTCTAGGTAAAGAGATAAAAACTTTATTCGACTATCGAAATCGGTACGAAGATGTATACAGTCGTTTGTTCGAGTTTTGTGTCGTTTCTCTTTGTTCGGACATTGAATTGCTATTTAAGAATCTTTTCGAGTTATTTCCATTTGTCCCGAAAAGTGATCGTGGTTTCTATCAACGCTTTTATGAAGTTTTGGAAACCCTGGCCACGCAAGGTCTGGATTTTCAGAAGATCTCCGCAGAAACGGCTCTGTTGAAAGAGGCTTTCGCAGTCCGGCATATTTGTATTCACAATTTTGGCATTGTTGACGACGGATTTCTCAAATCGACAAACCTAACCCTGAAACTTGGGGAGAAGCTAATAGTCGACGATCCGATGTACCGCCGCTACTTTGTGGCGTACTTTTCGTTTCTTAAGGAGTTGGATGGTCAATTGGGAAATTTTGCGATGACTGTTAACGAAAATTGAGCGTTATTTGCGTCTCCTCCTCGGAAAAGATTCGGTCAGAAAGAAAGGGGCACACAAAAAAGAGGCTCAGACGTGCAGGTCCTGCAGTGGACGTAGTGGGCAGTGGACAGTGGATAAAAACCAGATATTAGTGGCGGAATTTGCCTGTGAGGGCGGCGGAACGACGGTCTATCGGTTTTACGATGAGCGTGGCGAGTGGAAGTTCTTTGAGAACGGAGACTCGATAGGAGCCAACGGCGAATTGGACAATCGCGAGTGGACATCCGAGCCGCGCGATTCGTTGACGGAGGTGTTGGACAACGCAGGGTTTAAGACGTGGTACCTTTCGATGAGTGTTATCCGTTTCGACCCGGACTTTCGCGGTGAGCTGTTGGACTGGGCGCGGAACGCACACAAGGAAATGGCTCCTGAGTTTGGCGGCGGGCGGCACTCGCTCCGTCCGCGTACGCCGGAAGAATGGGTTGACCGGCCGGGACGTTGGCGGGAGATATACAATAAAGATTAGTAACCCACCGCGAAATGGAAAAGCAATCGGGGTCTGGCCTAGTTTATTACGATTTGTCCTTCGAACGATCAGATGCTTCATCTGACTATGAATCTTGTTCGATGTCGACGCTTTTTATCGGCGGAATGCAACATTACCGGCGATAGCGGCGGAGCGGTGTGGACGCTTGTGTTATACTTGCCACACGTTGTCGTTTGTGAACTCCGGACGGTTGGCGTCGGTCTTTGATAATTTAAGCGATTTGGATCCAGGCGGTCCGTCGTCGAGGTGTGTCTGTGGCACACGTGTGGTTTTTGTTTTTAAATTTGCCGTTTTTAGGCAGAAATAGCGACTTAAAGTGTTGAAAACAGGGCACTTCTTTGTCCCATCGGGGTCGTGGGACAAGATGGGACAAAATGAGCCGCGTTAGGCGGCTTAACGCTTGTGTTTACAAGGTTTACGCAGTATTACAGGTCAGGATGAACTCGTTGCTTGGCGTTCTGCTTCGCCTCTTTTTCGATGGCCTTAATAAGCAATCGGCTCGGGTCTTGGGAATTACGAATTACGAATTACGAATTATGAATTGATACGTTTTATATCGGCGGAATGCTGCATTATCGGCGATAGCGGCGATAGCGGCGATAGCGGCGGATCGTTATATCTTTCCCGATTTTGTTGTGGTAGCGTCGAGGCTGGAGATCGAGTGTTTTCCCAACCCTACGATCGTGATCTTTGACAGCGGAAAATCAGTAGTGGGTAGTCAGGATGACGAAAGGATGAAGGATAAAGGATAAGGGATAAAGGACACAGGAGCCAGAATGCGGGAAGCAGGCGTCGGAAGTCAGGAGTCAGGTGTGCAGTATTTATCGACGTGGAAAATGAGGGACAGTTGGGACACCCTGCGTTTGTATTACAAAATATGTAAAAAAGTTTTGTGCGAAACTGATGAAACACTGCCTTTTTGTCGCTGTAAGTGGTAATGGATGCAATGGGTTAGGGTGTTTCATCGGGCGTGCAACACGGGTGAAACAGTGTGAAACACTGAAACAGTAACGAAAGGACAAACGAAAGGATAAAGGATAAGGGATAAGGGATAAAGAGAAACCGGTGGATCGAATATGGAAGGGACGATTGCAACTGTCGGCCAGTTTATCTATAATTTCGATTCGGCTTCACGGCGCCTTCGTCTATCGGTTAGGACGTAAGATTCTCATTCTTGAAAGAGGGGTTCGATTCCCCTAGGCGCTACCAGATCAATTACGAATTACGAATTAGGAATTACGAATTTCGGACAAAGACTCGATGGACGACAAGCAGCGGTGCCAAAGTTGTGCGATGCCGATCGCGGACGGTTTCGATAATCTCGGCACCGAGGCCGACGGCTCCAGAGCTACCGAATACTGCTCTTTCTGCTACAAAGACGGTTCCTTCACAAATCCTGACCAGACTGTCGATGAAATGGTGCAAAGTTCGATCGCCTTTATGGTTGCCGAATTCAAAATGCCAGTTGAGCAGGCAACGCAGATGTCTAACGATTTTATTCGCCCACTAAAACGCTGGAACTAAATTCGTTGGCAAACTTTCTACACATTTTTGAATCCTTAGCTTGTCGTTGCTCTTCCCTATTTTTCGGATCGAGGAGAACAAGCAGATGAAAAAAATTACAACCCCGTTTCTATTGGTCACCGTTTTAGCAATTACGCTCTTCGCGACCGGCTGTCCCGAACGCAAGAGCATCGCTGACATCGAGAACGACCCCGGTAGATATCAAAATAAGGAAGTGGTCGTCGCCGGACGCGTCGTCGATAGCTATGGCCTCTCGATACCAGGAACCCGTGTCGGCGGTGGTGCATATAAGCTCGATGACGGTACCGGTTCGATCTGGATACTCGTCACCGATGGCAACGTGCCTTCGCGTGGTGCTCAGGTTGGTGTCAAAGGCGTCGTCGGCAGTGGCGTGAACTGGAAAGGCAAAAACTATGGCCTTGGAATTTACGAAAAAGACCGGCGGTATCCAAAGCGGTAACTCGCGCTGAACGATGTTAGAATTAGGCGTCGTCCGAGCCGCCTAATTCTATTCTATGCACTTTTTCCTCGACCTGATCGAACGCCGTTTTGCCGAGATCGATCGCCGCTCGCGTGAGTTACTGGTATTGCTGGACGATCAAACGCTCTACCAACGGCCAACCGAAACGGTGAACGCAATGGTTCCGTTCTCGTGCGGCGAATTCATCGTCCGCTCGGCAGCGAAGGTCGAGCAGACATTTGGCGGCATCACAACACGTTTATGGGACGATCCTTTCGAATGGACGTTGCCGGAAAAGCTTTCCACGGTCGATGGCGTTCGCGAATACCTTGACGAAGTGACGGCAATACGCCAACGCGGCCTCGCGTTCTTCGCCTCGGACGCTGATCTCCAACGCGAAATCCCTTCGCCAGAGAAGCAACGCAGCCTCGGCGAGATCCTGCTCGAAACCGTCGCATTTTCTGAGCATTACCTCGGCCGAGCCTCCGCGACGTACCAGACCATCACCTCAAACACTTCGCCGCGGCTTTGGTAGTGATTCAGTTTGAAATTACTCGCGGTTTTCTTCTTTGTGTCCTCCGTGTCCGCCCTTTGTGGCCTTTGTGTTAAAAGGCTTTTTAACACGGAAATCACAGAGACGAAGACACAAAGATCGCAAAGAATTCGAACTGACCCATTGACGCGGCTTTGATTTCGTTGCATCACGAACTTTTTCGTGTAAGAATTCGTTTAGCTTCGAGTCCGGGGTAAGAAACATTAGGAGAACGGCATGCATTGTCCAAGCTGTGGACAACAACAGGTCTCTAGCGAGACTAAATTCTGCTCACGTTGCGGCATGCCGCTCAGCGTTGTTGCTGAGGTCGTCTCGTACGGCGGCTATCTGCCGCAATTGACGGAGTTGAACAAGAAAACTACATTGTTCACCCGCCGCAACGGTGTTGCGTTAAGCATTATCTGGTGCCTTTTTTTCCTTCTAATAATGACGCCGATCTTTGGCATCGTGAACATTGATGAATTAGCTGGTGCGTCGGCGATCATCGGCATTTTCGGCGGGCTGATAATGCTCATCTCGTCGCTGATGTTCCTCAAGAAGCCATTTGTTTCTTACTCGCTTCCGGCTCAGCAGGCCCCGTCGCAGATGTACGGTCAGCCTCAACAGCACGCTTTGCCACCGCAACAATCAATACCGGCACAGCAGTATGCGACGCCGAAAGCGGGCAATTGGCGTGACACCAACGACCTGCAGCCCACAAGCGTAACCGAAAGTACCACTCGCCTTCTAAACGACGAAGAGCGTCGATAAAACCATCCGATTATGTATTGCCCAAGCTGTGGCCAGGAAAATACAACTCAGGAGACGCGGTTCTGTTCGCGTTGCGGTTTCCTGCTGACCGGAACCTACACGCTACTCCAAACCGGCGGTGCGGATCCAACATCCACGAGGCCCGCACGGCAGCAACGTTCGCCCCGTAATCGTGGCCTTAGACAGGGCCTGTTCATTTTCCTGCTAACTTTTCTGATCGTCCCGATCATCGCGATCGTGACCATTGCGGTAAATGCCCGTGAGCCTTTTGTCGTTGCGATCGCCGCGATCACACTTTTTGTCGGTGGACTTCTGAGAATGGCGTACGCTCTCCTTTTCGAAGAGCACTACGAAACAGCACCGACCACCAGCGATGATTTCCTCTCAGCCGCCCAGCTCCACATGAACCGCAACACCGCACTCCCCGCCGCACAATCGATTCCCGTCGACGTCTTCACCGCTCCACGAACCGGCAACTGGCGGGACACCAACGATCTCGAGCCCGGAAGCGTTGTAGAAGGCACGACTCGGTTGTTAGAGAAAGAGGAACCTATTCAGTAGCCGATCGCCAGGCCATCGCTCCGCGAATCTATTGCTCCAAGCCGCACGCCCTTTTCATCGACCATTACTCCAGTGGCTGAGGCGATCTGTCCCGGGTTATCTGCAAACTTATGGCCGTAGCCAACAAGTATACTCATCGTGTCGGGCGACATTCCGTAGGGTTCGTAGAGGACGCTGTCGGGGAGCCATTGGTGGTGGATGCGGGGGGCGTCGATGGCTTCCTGGATGTCCATTCCGAAATCGATGACGTTGATCACGGACTGCATGACGGCGGAGATGATCCGCGGGCCGCCTCGGGCACCGAGTGCAAACCAAAACGTACCATCCTTGCGAAGTACGATCGTCGGCGTCATCGACGACAAAGGCCGTTTGCCGCCTTCGACCTTGTTTCGCTCACCCTGGACGAGTCCGAAAAGATTGGGTCGCCCCGGACGCGCCGCAAAATCGTCCATCTCGTCGTTCATAAGAACGCCGGTGCCCTTGATGGTGACACGTGAGCCGTAGAGGTCGTTGATCGTATAGGTATTTGAGACGACGGTGCCGTCCCTGTCGATCACAGTGTAGTGCGTGGTGTCCATCGACTCGGAGCCGACGGCCTGGCCAAATTTCACGTCGCTGCTTTTCGACGCTTTTTTCGGATCGATAGTCGCCCTACGCGTGGCTGCATAATTCTTATCGATCAGCCTGGCAAACGGGACCTCCGCAAAATCCGGATCGGCCATATACTCCGCACGATCGGCGAAAGCACGGCGGCTCGCCTCGGTGAGTAAGTGATACTTCGCAGCGGAATTGTGCTGCATTTTGGCGATATCGTAGCTCTCAAGTATGTTAAGAACATTGAGCATAACGACTCCGCCCGAGCTCGGCGGCGGCATCGTGAGGATCTCGTGGCCGCGATAGTTCCCCCTTAACGGCGTGCGTTCTTTCGCGACGTAGCCCTTCATGTCCTCCAGGGTGATGAGGCCTTTGTTGGCCTTCATATCATCGGCGATCATCTTCGCGGTCTGGCCGGTGTAGAATTCACGGGCGCCGAGGCGTTCGATTCGGCCGAGCGTCGCCGCCAGTTCAGGCTGCCGAAGCGTATCTCCTTCGTTGAAGTAATTCCCGTTGTTGAGAAAGATGCGTTTGCTCTCGGGATATTGCGTGAGAGTGGTTTCGTAAGATCTGAATAACTGGGCCAACCGGTGCGAAAGCACATACCCATTCTGCGCGATCACCCGCGAAGGGCGCACGAGGTCTGCCCATTTCACTTTACCCGAACCGTACTTCTTGAATGCAAGATCAAAGCCCGCAAGTGTCCCAGGAACGCCTGACGCACGGTAGCCGACGGTTGAGCTGCCTTCGCCGCGGATCAATTCGCCTTTGGCATCTACAAAAACGTCGCGCGTCGCGGCTTTCGGAGCCATCTCGCGGTAATCGATCGCAAACGCCTCGCCGTTCTTTCGCCGGATCACCATAAATCCGCCGCCGCCGATGTTTCCCGCCTCAGGATAAACGACTGCCAAAGCGATCCCCACCGCGATCGCCGCATCAATCGCATTTCCACCTTTCTTCAGCACCTCGACGCCGATCTTCGATGCCAATTCATGCTGCGAAGCCACCATCGCATGCTTGCCGCGAACAGGCTCAGGAGCCGCGTTTACCGCGATCGCCCCAAATGGATAAACCGCCAACGCCAGCGACACAACAATAACGTGCGCAAAAATCGATCGAAATAGCTTTGCTCTCATACTCGAAACTCTAACAAAAGTCTAAATCCGCGCCAAGTCACGGCGTTTTCCAAGCGACGCTTTCCTATTTAGCCCAAAAGAGTTATATTCAGTTTTTTGCTGGGCGAGCGATCGCCTACCTAACGATGATGGACGACGGCAGTAGTAGAATCGACAATGACACGCTTTTCTCCGAGAAAGTTTGTTCAGGGAGCGCGCGGGCTTCGTTCGCGTCTTCGCCGGTCATTGCCTGAATATCGATTTTTCGCCTACCTCGCCGTTCTCGGCCCCGGAATAATCGCAGCAAATGCGGGCAACGACGCCAGCGGGATCGCCACTTACTCGACCGTAGGTGCGGAATTTGGCTACACGCTACTGTGGGTTTTTATCCCGATGGTCGTCAGCCTAATCATCGTGCAGGAAATGTGCGTCCGAATGGGCGTCGTCACGGGGCAAGGCCTAGCCGATCTGATCCGCGAACAATTCGGCGTGCGCTGGACCGCTCTCGTTATGCTCGCACTTTTACTTGCGAATACGGGCGTCATTATCTCGGAATTCGTCGGCATAGCTCAGGCGTCGGAGCTATTTGGAATACCTCGCTACGTGACGATCCCGATAACCGCCGGTTTGATCTGGTGGCTGGTCGTCAAAGGCTCGCAAAAGCGGGTCGAGCGTGTCTTTCTCGCGATGTCGCTGGTTTTTGTGACCTATGTCATCTCAGCCTTTCTCGCCAAGCCGGATTGGGGAGCGGTCGGCGAGGGCTTTATCAGTCCTAATCTGAGTTCCGAGCCGAATTACCTTTTCATGATCACCGCCCTGATCGGCACCACGATCACGCCGTTCATGCAGGTGTATGTGCAGTCGTCCGTCGTCGAAAAGCGTATGGACGTCGAGGACCTGCCCGTCGTGCGTGCGGATGTTATAGTTGGGACGTTGTTTGCGTGCGCGATCGCGGCGTTTATCGTCATCTGTGCGGCGGTTACGCTGCATTTTCAGGGAATTACGTCGATCGACAGTGCGGCAACGGCGGCCGAGGCGTTTGAGCCCGTCGCGGGTGTTTATGCAAAGTATCTATTTGGCATTGGGCTTTTCGGCGCGGCAATGTTGGCTATGGGCGTTTTGCCGCTTGCGACCGCATACAGTCTGAGTGAAGCACTTGGATTCGAGAAAGGTTTGTCGCGTTCATTTCGCGAGGCTCCGATCTTCATCGGCATTTTCACAACGCTGATCATTGTGGGTGCTGTAGTCGCTCTGATCCCGGGAATTCCGCAGATCCGTTTGCTCTTGATCACGCAAAGCGTAAACGGGCTACTATTGCCGGTGATCCTGATCGCGGTCGTAAAACTGGCGAGTAACGTCGAGATCATGGGCGACAAAAAGAACGGTCGGATCCACAACCTGGTCGCCTGGCTGATAACCGGCACGGTCTCTCTGCTCTCGTTGGCATTGATTGCCAAAACAATTACTGGTATGTTTTAGCTCATCCAAATGGCAGCCTCCGAAATTCAAAAGAAAGCAGTCTTCTTCATTATCTTTGCGGGCATTTGTATAGCCGCGCTTCTCCTATTTCCGGCGATTGAAGCGGGAATACGTTCCGCTCTCGCGGCGCGCCTAGGCATGGAGATCGATAACGCCTGGAAGGTACTCGCCGGCGACACTGAATCCGACCGCATTATAACGGTGACGGTGAACATCGTCAGTACGCTGTTGAAGCTCGCTCGCGTAGTGATCGGTATGGCGCTTGTTATCGCCACCGTCCGCTTTGTTAGCTTTCTCGTGACCAAAACGATCTACCGCAATGCGGCGGCGGGCGAGATCTCGTCACTGCTCAAGACCGTCTTGTCGATCGTCGTCTATATCGTCGCGTTCTTTGTAATCTTCCAGTCGCAGTTTCCGAATATCGAATTAACTGCACTTTTTACCGGATCGACCATTATTGGAATCGTTGTCGGTCTTGCGTTGCAGGATACGTTGGGGAATTTGTTCGCGGGACTTGCTCTGCAGGCCGATCAGCCGTTTCAGGTTGGCGATGTGATCGCGATCCCGAGCGGTGCAACGGGCGTCGTCGAGTCCGTCTCATGGCGCGGCGTCAAGATTCGCACGTTTCAGAATAAGCTTCTGATAATTAGCAATGCCGTTCTGGGCAAAGAGAATATCGAGGTCGCGCCGAAAACCAACCTTAACGCCCGTTTGGTCTTCTTTAATACGCTCTACTCAGATTCGCCCACCAAGACGATCCATGTCGTACGCGAGGCCGTCCGGCTTGCAGATAATGTCAGCCAAAAGATGCGCCCGATCGTCCGGATCCGGAACCTTGCGGCCGATGGTATCGATTGGGAAGTAAAATACTGGCTCGACGACTACGCAAAGTACAACGACAGCGATGCGCTCGTTAGACAGCGGATTTGGTATGCGTTCCAACGCGAGAAGATCAACTTTGCCTATCCAACGCGGACGCTCTACATGCAGGATAAACCCGTTGAGATCCCGGCAGATGAGGCATTTAACACGATCGCCGAACGTCTCAACAGCGTTTCGATATTCGCTCCCCTCGATGACGAGGAGATCGAACGTCTTGCAAATGTTTCAACCTCGCGAATCTACGCGCCGGGCGAGGCAATCGTTCGACTGGGTCAGGAAGGCAACTCGATGTTCGTCATCATCCGCGGCTCGGTAAAGGTCCAGATACCCGAAAACGACTACATGAAGACGATCGGCAATCTCAAGGAGAATGATTTCTTCGGCGAAATGAGCCTGCTCACCGGTGAACCCCGCACCGCAAACGTTATCGCTGTCGAAGAAGCTGAGGTCCTTAGAATTGACAAATCCGGCCTCAAACCGATCTTCGAAGGTAACCCAACCCTCGTTGAAACCATCGGCGAACTGATCGAAGAACGCCGCATGCTCCTCAAAAAGACCTCAGATGAGGCGGAAGAATCAGCCGACGAGGCCAAGAAAAAAGGTGTGATGCGTTCGATCAGGAAGTTCTTTGGGATCAGATAGTTTAGGCGAATCGTCGGACCGCAGGCTGTCAGCCTGCGATCTGACAGCTTTGAGCTTACTGCGGATTCTTGTCATAAATATCGTGCAGAACCTCGGAGATCGTCTTGCGGTCGGCGGGTTCTTTTGGTCTCGTACCATTTGGTATTTCCCGGCGCGGCGTCGCCAGGGTTTTTCGGGCGGAAGTATCGGCAAAGATGTAGGCTGGTTCGGCGCTGTGATCCTGTTCATCGACAATACTTCTTAGTGTTGCGGATTCATTGACGCGGTCATTGTTGGCCGCTATCGCTTTTGAATCTTGATTATCATCGACATTGGGCAGCATGTGCATTAGCGAACGACTTTCGGCGAGCATCTTTGGGCCGCTATTTTTGCGCTTCCGTTCTAATGCCCGGATGGCGGCGGCGGTGAGAGGCGATTCGGCGGGGGCGCGTTCGATGCGGCGAAGAAGCCGGACGTATTCGCGAAGCTCTTTTGGCGGAAAAACGACTGACATTTCATTCGCAACCGCCGTCTCGACAGAATCCGCAAGGTGCTTCGCTGCGGACGTGTGATCGCCCAATTTTTGATACAGAGCACCAGTCGCAAAATGTACAAGGGGAGGTGCGGCGGTCATTGATCTGAGTAAGTTCTCGCCCCGCCCGATGGCTTCCTGAATCTCAAAACCGTACCAACGGCGTTCGTTATCCCGGAGAATTTCGTTTGCAGAGAGGTAAAACTCGAATATCTTTCGCGTCTCGGTGCGCGACTCGGGCGAGAAAATCTTCCAGACAAAAAAGCCGAGAACTCCGAAAAAGATAAGCAGGAAAAGGGGAAATCCAATCACATAAAGCATCAACGCAACGATGCCGGACGCCATTGCGTAATGGCTGTTGTCCTTCAAAGCGACGACTTTACGTTTTTCGAGACCTGTTTCCTTCAAAAATTACTGCCGAAACGCCTATTCCGCCGGAGCTTTGGGTTTCGCTGTGCGTTTGCCATTGCCGGACTTTGGCTTGGTGGACGATGCTTTCGGATCGTCTTCGCCCTCAGCAGCCGCCCCTGTCGCGCATTTTACTTCGAACTCAATCTTCGAAGACATCTCATTGATGAATTCGCTGGCCTTCTCTACAGCCTTCGCTGAAGAGTTGGCGATATACGTCAGTGTCTCGCCTAGGGTTTTGGATTCCATCCGAAAAAGCGCTGCAATCTTTTCCTCAAGCGGCAGAGCGGCAAAGTCTTCTTCGAATTTATTCTTGGCCTTAGTATCTTCGTTTTTCTTTTCGGTCATATTGTTTTTCTCCCTTGAACTATGGACAGCGTCAGTATAGCTACGCAGCCACGGTGGAGAATGTTCCGCTAATGCATCGCAGTTCGTACGCGAACCTTCGGTTGCGCACCCGACGCCGTAACGTTCGCCTCCAATTCCGCTTTCTGGCAATGTTCGCAAACACCCCACATCCTGAGACTATGATGCGTCGGATGGAATCCAAATTTGCCCGCCATTTCATCCTGCAAAGCCTCGATCTCGGCCGAAAAGAACTCGATCACCCTACCGCACTGAGTGCAGATCATATGATCGTGATGATCATGGTTGTAATGGTGTTCGTAATAGGTCTTGTTATCGCCAAACCGAACCTCGCGCGCTAGCCCGGCCTCAGTCAGCAATTTGAGCGTCCGATAAACCGTGGTAAGGCCCACCGTATCATCCTGTCTTTGAACAAGGCTGTACAGATCTTCGCTTGTGAGATGTTCTTCGGTTTCTAGAAAGATCTCGAGGATCAGTTCACGCTGACCGGTTCGGCGAAGGCCAGCGGCTTGGATGTGTTGATCCAAAATGCCCTTTTCTACGGCAAACTTCTCGCTTTTTTTACTGGCTCGTGGCGACATCCTTGCTTTAGATGTTACCACTTGAGTTTTGATTTCGCCACGGAAACCTTTGTCCGCAAACGATCTATCCGGTCGGTGCTGACGCCCTGGCGGGCGGCGAGTTCGAGCGACCGCTCGCCAAGCAGTAGATAGATTTCGAGCAGGCTGTCCGAGACGTTTTCGTTTAAAGCGGTGAGATGTCGTGTGAATGTTTCAATGTCTGCACGGGCAAATGTGCCGGTCAACGCCGCCGCAGTGTCCTGCTCATCGAGATTTTTAACGGTACTAAGAACGAGCGGCATCAGTATTTCCTTTGCCTGCACATCGGTCAAACCGCACTTGGTCATCATCTCGACCGAGGCATCGAACAGCGCGACCAGATGGCCGCAAGCTGTCACCGCTGCGGCGTGATACAGAATTTTGAATCGGGTTTCGATCGTAAACGGCCTTCCGCCCAGATCGCTCGCAATGCTTTTGCCGAGCCCCACTGCATTTGCATCACCCTCTACGCAAAAAAAGGCACCTCGAAATCGATCCGGTCCCAAGGCGGAGCGGCTAATGGAGACTAACGGATGCATAGACCCGGTCGAGTGCCCCATCTCGGCGAGGTCGCTAAATATCGACGAGTCGCAAGCCCCGCTCGTGTGGAAAATAGTCGCGGCGTGCTTGATCTTTGGGCCAACCGCAGTCGCAGCCTCCCGAATGCAACCATCCTGGGTCGTTACAAAGACAATGTCAGAACTGATCGACTCGATGTTGTCGAGTCGCGTCACCGAGGTGGTCGGCTCCAACGCTGAGACAACCTCGTCAGCTAGAATATGCGCGTTTGTGACCAGAGTTTCGACGCGATATTTATCTCGCGGCAATGACAGCGCAAGTGCACCACCAACGCGCCCCGCACCGACTATCGATACTGTTCTCATATCGATAGACTATATTCCAAACACACTTAATTTATGAAATCTGTTGAGACGACCACTAACTGTTCGCGACCACTTCTGCGGGGATCGCGGTCGCACCAAACATTGGCATTTCGCCAAATAACTCGAAAACCTCGCCTTCATCCGCACCATCGAGGACAAACGAAGCGATAGAGCCTTCAGCGGCCCGTTCGGCGGCTATTTTGATCAATCGAATATCCTGACCCGACAGCGACGCAAGGCCGCTACCGATATCGTCGACAATTCGCTTGACCGAGACCCGCATAGCTTCTGACTCAGCGGCGTCGATCAGAGCCGAACTGTTCGATGCCAAACTCGTTTCGATCGCGGCGAGGCCGAGAGCGATGGTCGAGCGGAGTTGATCTGGCAACTCCGAGAGCCTCTTATTTGCCGACAGCGTGAACGAGCAGCTGCAGTTCGGTCTCAGCTCCAAAACTTCGTTGAGCTTTGCGGTGCAATTCAACTGTCGAATGTCGCGAATCAAGCCGCGGGATCGGGCAACATACCGTTGATCAGCCCAGGCGATGCGATAGAAGCTCTCAAACGCTGACCACTCGGACGACGCGAGAATTTCGCGCAAGCCCTCGGCCGCCGAATTGTTGACCATTATATCGTTGTGACGATCAGTATACAGGGCGGCGTATAGTTCGTGAAATTTTTTCCACAGAGTCTCAACCTGCGAGACATCGCTGGCATTCATCCAGAAAGCTCCGGGTTCGATCGCGTCGAGTATTGCGAAGCGTGCGGCTTCGACATCAGCGTCGTCCGTTACTTCACATACGGATAGATAGGACGCCATCGTGGCCCGACGCGAAACGCTCTTTGTAAAATTACCGAGAATCCGAAGATCCGCCTTTTTCTTTTCATACTCTTCTTCAGAATCTGAAAAATGCTCTGCTATCGCATGTAAACATTTGTCGAGCGTCGTCTCGTCCTTGACCAAAGCATCGATCGCCTCTGCCATCGCCTCGAACGATTTCTTGAGGGTCGCGGCAGTTCGCCAAATTCGCGCGTTAAGATTTTCCTCCGGCAAGGCATCGAAATCGGCGAGCACACGACTCTCGTTCCATGCGGTCAGCCAACCTGAAAGCGAATCGATAATTAGCAGCCGGTCCTCGGGTCTATCGATAGATTTGATACCGGCGTTGCCGGTCGTAAGCTTTGCCCATGCAAGAAACCGTTCAGGGCCAAAAACGTCATCCTGAGGCTTTGCCAGACCGACAATGTCATCCCAAATGATCTGCAGATCGAGCGACCGGTGGTTGATGCGATTTCCGCTTGAAGTAACAAATTCAAATTGCCGCTGGGCAACGAGTGCAGCTAGAACGAGCTGCTGAGCCTCCCGAGTCAACCCGATGGGAGACGCATTCATGTTTCTCGCCAGATCAGCGAGCGATAAGACCGAACTTCCGCTATCGAGGCCTTCGAGTGCCGCCCTTACGAGTGGGAGGCCGCTTAAATACTCGGACGAAGCCGGAGCCAACGTACCGTTTTCCTCTACCGAGAGGCCAAGCGGCTCGGCGAATGTGACGGCAAGATTTTGAACATCCCCGCTATTCGTTCCCGATGGGCTAAAGAACTCCGCGATGAGCTTTGCGGTCTCTTTTGCTCCCAGACTTCGGAAAAAATCGGGATGTTCCGGATACCGGTTCGCAAAGATCTCGCTCACAACCGACGTTAGAAGCTGTGAAAGACTGTGGGATGAAGAAGCGTCATCGCCAAGCTGAAACTCAACTCCATCCGCCACGACTCTGGAATTTACGAGAAAGATACGCTGCCAAACCTTTTCCAGCGCAATGAGGTGCAGGTGAAGCGTCGTGGAAAGCCCATCACCGAGTCCGTCCCTCACGGCCTGATCGTTTTGCAGCAGATGATAGCGACGAATGACGTCCGATTCATCTGCTCCCATCTCTCCGGTTTTCCAGACGATGACGCCAGGATCGGCGGAAACCGCCTCGGTTCCGTATTGAACCTTTACTGTCCAATCTCCGGTAGCCTGCCCGGATCCGGTCCAGTCTATGGTGCCGCGACGGATACTGCCGCGCCATTCGACTGTGCAGTTAGAGACTTCGCTACCCGTATCGACATCCGAGAATTTATCAGCCGCATAGCGCAACAGGCAAGCACGAATGTCTGCGTCCGTCACCGACCCGATCGCCCCGGCCAGAACATCAATGACCTCGGCTTTGCCGCCGATCTTCAGGCAGTACTTTGGTAAAGCGTCACCCGCGGTTCTCGTGATCGCATTTGGGAGTGCGCTTGCAAACGAGTCGAGTATGGCCGAAACATCGATGGTCGGCGTTCCTGACTGTTGCTCGTCGAATATCATCATCGACGCCGCAATATCGGTCGCGTTCGTTCCCTGCCCATCGAGCGAGCGCATTAAGAGGCCTTTTAGAATCAGCTTCGCGTGGAGCCGCTGCTGAACCGGCATCTTGGCGACAACTTGTTGTTCGATCGCCTCATAAGCAGCAAACGTTTCGGCCAACTCGGGAACGCCGCGCAGCTTCGTTTCAACATTGTCATAAACCTCGTCGAGCCCGATCAGCGAATTCGCCGGACGCCCAAGAATCTTGACACCTGCCTCGGAAGCAAATCCGAGCAGGGCAAAATCATGAACATACAGCCGGATGAGCGGAGATATCTCGACGGTAGCCGGATGAAGCGGATAAAGCGACATGAACCGCTGCTCGCTCCAACGAAACCCGGGCATCACTTGCCGGTAATATTCGTATATCTCACGCAGCAATGGTAATTGCTGGCTGCTCTTCGTGAAAACGTGAGCATCGACGATCTTGTACAGGTGTTCCTGATCAAGATAGTCGATAGTAAAATTGGCCGAGATCGACGAATTTGGCCCGTCTGCTCCCGAAATATCATCATCGAGAGCAACGCCAACAAAGATCCCCAGCGTCTCGGCGGCCTCGGCGATCTCGCTGATCAAGGCGCCGTCGTCACGCGAGACACGCCTTTCACGGCCGAGAGCAGTGTCAATGAGAACCACCAACGGCGAATCACCGGCGTGTTCGCTCGCCCGTAGAAGAAGATCGTAGAGCGAATCTGAAAGGGTTGTGGAATTTACACTGAGAAGTTCGGCAACCGCACGTTTCAGTTCGTCGACAAGCGATGTACCTACGCCCCGTTTTACAAAAACAACGCTGCCATGTCGTCGCGACAAGCGGTCGGCGCTCGTCGAGACGTACATGTCCGTTATCTTCGCTCGCAGTTCCGGTTTGGAAACGATAGCCCCAACCACGGCGAGAAAATGGCTTTTGCCGACGCCGCGAAATCCTGCGAGAGCTGACGCCGAGCCCTGTCCCGGTTTCACCCGTGATATACGCTCGATCCACTTACCCATCAGATCGGCAGTGATATCCGTAAAATGATACGCGCCGAGCGTCAACGCCGGATCCGCCCCGAAATCGTGCAGATGCGCGAACGGGCGTACTTCAACGATGTCCTTTACTTTTTCTACGACACGTTTCATCAACGGGGTGTTAAGTGGTTCTGTGACTGCGCGAATTTAGTGGCGTAATAACGTATGAACATCCATCTTTCGCCAACATGGCCAGCAAAAATGCGGCCGTGTAGGTAGTTTAACAAGTTTTGGCATTTTATAGAATACCTAATTTTCATTCGTAGCGATTTTTTTTGCGTTCTCAGCTAGTTTCACAACTTTTTCAGCCGTATCAGCATCATAAGAACGTTGAATTAGTATCCGATATGGAGCATAATCGCATTACGTTTTCGTAGGTCCTGGAGGAAATTTATGTACAGGTCAGTATTAGCGTCCCTGCTTGTTGCGAGCACTTGGTTGACGGTCGTTGTCATCTTACCGTTAGGCACAATGGCTCAAGACACGTCCTCTAAGACTTCGGTAAAGGACAAGAATGACAAAAACGCGAAAAAGGCCAACGCCAAGCCCTCGGCGACACCTGTCGCCAAAACCGGTCCGCTTGGCCTAAAGGATGATCCGGCCTTCATCGGCAAACGCAACATCAATAGCGGCAGTGACAAGTTTTTCGGCTGGCTTGGTGGCTCGCAGGAAAAAGAGGTACAGATCGGTCGCCAGCTCGCTCTTGAGGTCGAACAACAAGCTAAGATGGTCGTCGATCCGGTTGTTACAGAATACGTCAATAGAGTTGGTCAGAACGTGGTTCTTCACTCCGATGCCAAGATCCCTTTCACTATTAAGGTAATCGACAGCGACGAGGTCAATGCGTTTGCATTGCCCGGTGGGTTCTTCTTTGTCAACAAAGGACTGCTCCTAGCTGCTGACAACGAAGCCGAACTGGCTGGCGTAATGGCACACGAGATAGCTCATGTGACAGCTCGCCACGCGATGGAAAATCAGGGCAAAGGCACACTGCTGCAATACGGTATGTTAGCCGGAATTCTCTTCGGCGGCGGTATCGCAAGTAGTGTTCTTCAAAACGCGGGTGGCATCACACAAGCGATGGCCTTCTTTAAGTTCAGCCGAAACTCCGAGGGCGAAGCGGACAGGCTTGGTGTTCAGTATTTATATGCCAGCGGCTATGACCCGACGGCAATGTCGACAATGTTCGAGAAGCTGGCTTCGCAGAACCGAAAGAAGCCTGGAACGCTTTCGAAGCTCTTTTCGTCGCATCCGCAATCAGTTGATCGGCGCGACGAGAGTTTAGCTCTTGTTTCCCGTTTCCCGGAAAAGGAAGAGTACACGATCAGCACGTCTGAATTTCAGCGTGTCAAAGGTCACCTGATGCGTCTCACAAATGCCAAAGCGGGGGTTATGGTTGATTTCGATCAAACTGACGACAGCCGCCCGACACTCAAAAAGCGGCAGCCCGATGCCAACGATCCGGCCAAGACCGATGGTGAATCAACCTCTGACGGCCCTCCGCAGCTTAAGAAGAAGAACGAAGAGCCAAAGGCAACACCAACCCCGCAGCCTTAAGAGCAGCATTATCGATGGAAAAACACGGATCGCGAAATGCGGTTCGTGTTTTTTTTAGGGTTTCCTCAAGTCCCTGAAAGGGACTGATACAATAGCGTCTGGTACAGCGTCGGGTCGAACCGGACGCTAATGCATTTGTCCCTTTCAGGGACAAAAAAGGCTGCCCTCTCGGACAGCCAATCATAACTATTTCCTAAAACTGCTTACTTAGGTTCCGGCGTCGCCTTCGGCTGAACGATCGGGGCACGCTGCGAGATTACCGTTGTTAATGCCTGAGGAATCTGATTAACGAGAATATCGCCCTGATTCTCGATGATCTGGTCGATCAACTCAAATTTCTCTTTTTCAAAATCCTTGGTCATCAATACGCCATCTTTTTCAATGGTCATCGGGTAAATGCCAAAAAGCTGATTCCGAAAATTCTGGAAGAAAGACACGTCCTCAGGCGGTAAAACCTTAGTTCGCTCTGGATTAGCCGCCGGCACCGTGGCTCCGATCAATTCGAGTTGCTCGATTGACCTCTTCTGGTAGAGGCTGTTCGGATAGTCCGCTACAATTCTCTGAAAATAACGTGCTGCCTGATCCGTCTCCTCCTCGACCAAGTATGTTACCGCGAGCTTGTATAAGACCTCGTCCATAAAGCTGAAATTTGGATACTTGTCCAGGATCTCGCGAAAACGCGACTGCGATCCCTTCAACCCGCCTTTTTTCTGATCGACGGAGAGCGTGTAGTAATAGTTTGCGATCAATAAGTTGTGGAGACCGAGGTTATCCTGCACTTCTTTGAGCCTAACGCTCGCCTCGGAAGCAATAAATGACTCGCGACACTGCGACTGCTGCAAAAGTGATTTAAGTTTGGTCTCGGCACGTTTGGCGCGCGTCGCATCACGATCGGGCAGGCCAACCTGACGCATCTCGGCCTCAGCGATCTTCATGATGACGCGGCAAGATAGCGGATGTGTCGGGAAAAATGTTAACCAATCCTGATAAGAGCCGATCGCCTGAATAAGCGAACTGGTCGAGCCTTCGAGATAAAACGAATCCCCAACGGCGAGCTTCGACATCGGCAGATATGGTGAGTCCGGATAGGTTGAGATGATCGTCTGGAAAAGCAGTCGGCCGACATCGAAATTACGTTTTCGCACCTCGCGCGTTGCCACGACAAACAGCTCACGGTCACGCCCGACCTGAACACTGCCAAGCAGGTCTTCATATTCGTCAGAGCCGCCGCCTCCAAAAATGCCTAGAAATTTCTTCTTTTTCTTTTTCTCACGCGGCTGGCCGAGAGTCGAGAGGGGATTGGCACGGGCCGCAGCCGTTTCGAGTTGGGCCGTATCGGCACGGGTTTGGATCTCAGCAACGAGTTGCTCAAGCGAATCAACATCCGCACGCTCATACTTTTCGCCGCGATCAACTTTACTGCGAATACTGTTCACGTCGGACTGCACCCGGGCTACATCCTTGTCCAGAGCCACAAGTCGTCCAAGCGGCGTCTCGAGCTTTTTCTCGTCGTCCTTTTTGTTTGGGTCGTCTTTGTTCTCTTCTTTAAGGACGGTAATCGCGCTTCCGAGCGAACGCCGAATGCGTTCGAGCTTATCCCGCATGATCTCGACTCGCTGCGTAACAGTACCGTCACCCGGCTTAACCTGGCCCAGAACAACTTCGCTCGTACCTAAAAGAAGAACGAACAAAACCAATGTGACTCTTCTCAAATCAAAACTCTTCATATTTCGAGTAAAATAAAACTAGACCCAAACGGCTCCACGAGCGAGCAAACCCTTGACGGCCTCGGTGGTGTTTCCTGTGCCGAAAACGGCCGAACCAGCGACAATTATCTCCGCACCTGCGTCCGCAACATCAGCAATATTATCGGCATCAACTCCGCCGTCTATCTCGATCCTGACATCAAACCCGCTGGCCTCGATCATCGCCCTGAGGCGTCGAAGTTTGTCGAGCATCGTCGGGATAAATCTTTGCCCGCCAAACCCCGGATTCACCGACATCAGCAGAATAAAATCCGCATATGGCAAGGCCTCGGTCAAGGTCTCAATCGGCGTCGCCGGATTGACAGCGACACCAGCCTTAGCACCTGCTTCACGGATCGCTGTCAGCGTCCTTTGAAGATGAGGATCGGCCTCAACATGGACCGAGACCATATCGGCACCGGCCTTAACAAATTCGACCGCGTATCGGCCCGGCTCTGAGATCATCAGATGCGTGTCGATCGTCATGTCGGTTGCCGTACGGATCGACTTGACGACCGGCAGCCCGATCGTAATATTTGGCACAAAATGCCCGTCCATCACATCAACGTGAAGCACCGTTGCTCCCCCGACGCGAACATCCTCGATCGCCTCTGCAAGCCTTGTAAAATCTGCCGAAAGAATCGACGGAGCTATTTCAAACATTCTCGCTGTTTTCTCTCTATTTTGTTGCTAAACCGAACATTAACGTTGCTTAAGGACGATTCGCCGGCCTCGAAGACGGATTCGGCAGACGTGTCGAAGGCGTATGTGAATTCGCCTTTGGTTTAGCCGAATTGCCAGCCGCACCCGGATCTTTCTTGTTGGAATTCGATTCCGGCGAATCGGTGTCCGAGTTAGAATTCGATTTCGAATTCGACGAATCGGCATTCACGTCCCTCGCGGTATCCGCTTTCTTCACCTTAGTGTTCGCGTTTGCCTTAGGCTTCTTCGGCTTATCCGAGATCATTTCCTCGATCTTCTCGGTATCATCGGCTTCGTTCGTATTCTTAAGACTGGAAGGCTGACTACCGTCGCCCGGGCCTTTGCTAATGACGACTCGAATCGTCTGGCCAGTCTTTACAGTTTCGCCCGGCTTTGGAAGCTGCTCGATAACCGTTCCGGGAGCCTCCTGACTAAACCGGTCGGCACGCTTCTTGATCTTAAGTCCCAAGGAAGCAAGTTCGCTTTCGCTCGTCGGCATGTCTTTGCCCGTGACCTCAGGCACCTGAACTTCCTTGCCCTGAAGTGACATATAAACGACGCCCGCCATTCCAAAAAGAAATGCCCCCGCCATCACGCCGATCGCGATCAACCGTCCGATAGCCGAAAAACCTGAGCTCAAGATACTCATAGACCTTCACCCCAAAACTAAACCGTTATCTTAACACCTTTACCTGAAACAAAAAACGACTGCACGACACATTTTCGACGTTTCACTATTCAGTTCTCCGTACAAAATGTGCAATAAAAAAGCCGTCCATAGCATCGCGTTCGGGCCATGTTCTCGCAAAACCGTTTTCGGTCACAAATTGCTCCGGGACGCTCGGCGTTCGAACAGTAAATTGAGGATTCTGCGTCAAAAATGCTGCCGCAACATTCTCGTCCTCTTCGATCTCCAACGAGCATGTCGAATAAACAAGCGAACCACCCGTCTTAACTAGCTTTGATGCGTTGTTTAGGATGGCGAGTTGTTTGTTTTGCAATGCAACAAGGTCGTCCGCCGTAAGAGAATAACGGATCTCAGGATTTCGACGAATCGTCCCGGTACCCGAACATGGAGCATCTACAAGAACGCTATCGAAGCTGGCTGCCTCAAACGGCATAACCTGCGTCGCATCGCACTGAAATATCTCGACTGCAACATCTTGCTTCCGGCAATTCGCCTCAAGAAATCGTACGCGAGATTCATGAATGTCGCATGCAGTGATCGAAGCGGTTGGATTGAGCTTCGCAATCAGCCCTGTTTTGCCGCCCGGAGCCGCACAAAAATCCGCAAACCGTCCACGGTCGGGAACAGGAACAGAATGCGCGACCATCTGGGAAGCTTCGTCCTGAATATAGATGTAGCCGACCTCGGCCAGCTCATTTGCCAAAGCGGCTTTTGTTACCGTCGTGTAACATCCGTCGACGAAATCAGACCTTTTCGACGAGGAGACTAGCGAACTTGCGTCTTCGCTATCATGGAGAATCCGGAAAGAGATCGGCGGCGTATCGTTATTCGCCGCCGCCAAGGTCGCGGCTCTTGCAACACCGTGATCTGCCGCCCATTTCTCGATGAGCCAACGAGGATGCGAGGTCTCGACCGAAACCCGGTCAATCTCGTCAACGAAAGCTATGCCCGGTCTTTCTCGTACTGCTTTCCTGAGAATGGCGTTGACAAAACCTTTTGATGACGTTTTGCGGGCAAACTGGACTAGTTCGACGCTCTCGCTGATCGCGGCATGATCGGGGATCTTGTTGAGGAAATATAACTGATAAAGGGCGAGCCGCAGTGCGAGCCGAACTTCAATATCGAGCTTTCGCCCGTTCGCGAGCCTGTCTATCACGCGATCTAGGTAGATTTGACGCCGGAGCGAGCCAAGGACTAATTCGTGGCAAAGGCCGCGATCGAGAGCACCCAGTTCGGCCTCTGCCTGCCCGAGCAAAACGGACGAATATGCTTGTTCTTTTTCTATGCGTAACAATACCTGAAACGCAGCTTTTCGGGCCGGGGAGATCTTCATCTCGCTACCTTATACTTCTCTTTTTTGCGACTCGCGAGTCGCTGCGAATGATCCGGCCCTTTGCCTTTTTGCAGATGGACGTCGACTGTGACGCGTTCGTCAAAAACAAAGCACTCGCCTTCCCACATCGTGTCTTCGACCGGCGTGTTTTCGAGATATTTGAGAATACCGCCATCGAGCTGAAACACCTCTTCGAAGCCGATCTGCTTCATATACGGAGCAAATTTTTCGCATCGAATAC
>JANNWQ010000365.1:0-3531 GCA_031408595.1 Acidobacteriota bacterium
ATTAACGGCGACCGAACAAGAGCGGGTGAGCAAGACCAACACGACCAGTTCCGAGGCACAGCAGCTTTACTTAAAAGGGCGTTTTCATTGGAATAAACGAAACACCGACGACTTTCAAAAAGCCAGAGAGTATTTCCAGCAGGCGATCGCTAATGACCCGAACTACGCACTCGCCTACACGGGACTCGCCGACACATTAGCTCAGATGCCTTATTTCGGCGCGTTCAGGCCAAGTGAATATATGCCGCTGGCAAAGCAGTCGGTACAAAAAGCTCTCGAACTTGATCCAAATCTGGCGGAAGCACATGCCTCGCTTGGTCAGATTCTAATCTACGATTATGATCTGAAAGGAGCCGAGAGAGAACTAAAGAGAGCGATCGAACTCGACCCAAAGTATCCGTCAGCTTATCAGTGGCTTTCAGAGGTCTATCACTGTTTGGGAAACGGCGACCAAGCATTATCGGAGATAAATAAAGCTCTTGAAATTGACCCGTTATCAATGATCATAAATAACCAAAAAGGCAGAGCAATTGATTTTGGAGGCAAGCGGGACGAAGCAATTGCTCAGTTTAAGAAAACCATTGAGTTGTTTCCGGACGCCCCGAGTCCTCGCAATAACATCGCCGACGTTTATGAAGCCAAGGGTATGTATCCGGAAGCCATTGAGCAACGCCTTATCCAGATCAGACTACTCTTTGGCGTTAGCCCGGAAAACATTAAAGACCTCCAACTAGCTTTTGAAAAAGACGGTTATAAGGGTTTTGTGCAAAAACAAATAGACATCCAACTGGACAGTCAGAGATCAAGTCTGGAGAAGGATAAAAATGCTTATCTGCCGGCCTTTCGAATTGCGATCGACTATGCCCGTCTCGGGGACAAAGATAAGGCGTTTGAATACCTGAACCAGGCGTATGATCAACGCGAACCACAGATCGCAGAACTCAAAATTCGATTACCACTTCTTTTTCTGCGAGACGACCCGCGATTTAAGGAATTGATCAGACGAGTCGGGATCCCGGAATAGAAACGATGGAAAGTAGTTCGCAACTAATAATCTATCAGACCGAAAAAGGCGAGACAAAGCTCGAGGTGGATTAGAAGGCAGTCGAGAGGTTAGCCCCAGCATTGAGTAGAATTGTGCTAAATTGGTGAAATGAAGATCGAGCAAATCACAAGCAAAAGAAATGAGATAGCGCTGATCGCCAAACAACATGGAGCGTCGAATATCCGGGTGTTCGGTTCGGTTGCACGTGGGAATGCCGACGATGCAAGTGATATTGATTTTTTAGTTGATCTAGAAAAAGGACGCAGTTTACTCGATCTCGGCGGACTGCTCGTCGACTTACAGAAACTGCTCGGCCGGCCTGTCGATGTTGTCACAGAGAAAGGATTAAAGCCGCGTATTCGCGAGAGAGTACTTAGCGAGGCACGCGCTATATGAGAGATGACCGGGAACGCCTACTCGACATTCTCGAAGCCATCGAGAGGATCGAAAAGTACACGGCCCGCGGTCGTTCTGTCTTTGACGAGGACGAACTGATCCAAACATGGGTTTTGCATCACCTCCAGATCATCGGCGAAGCCGTTCGAGCTTTGTCGCCCGAAACCACTTCACGATCCGAAGAGATCGAATGGGCAAAGATCATCGGGATGAGAAATATCCTCGTTCACAATTATTTCAGTATCGATACTGAAATTGTCTGGGCTGTGATCGAAAACGAACTGCAGAATCTAAAATCGACGATCAGCTCTTATCTGGACGAACATCAGGTGTCTTAATTTATTAGTTCTCACATCGCGTGCGGGAATTGTGCGCGTCAAGTCTACTTTGCATAGAAATAGAACTGAACCGCCTGTACCAAACCAATAAAAAGCCCGAACAACGCGCCGAATAGTTCGATCGTTCGTAGATGCTCCTTTGCGACTGACATCACAAGATTCTCGAGCTTTTCGGGCGGAAAATTGCGGATCTTGTCGCGGACCATGCCGGCTACGTCGAACTCGGCGATAGCGTCGGGCAGTTTTGTGTGAACCCCTGCGATTATTGCATCGGTCAGCGAAGTGCTCGCCTGCCGCAACTTTGCTTCAGGGATGTGGTCGCCGAGTTTGCCGATCGGTTTGGAGAGCAGACGGTCGATCTGGCCGGCGAGGATCTCGTTGAGAATGTTGGAGGTTTCTTCACGCGAGATGATGTCGAGCAGGCCATTGGCGAGCATCGATTTGAGCTTGTCTTCCGATTCCGGATGGATCGTCTGCAGGATCGCGTCGATTGAGTGCGGGCGAAGCTTTTCTAGCGTTTCCCGGATATAGGATGTAACGCCCGACATAGTCTCGTCGCTCTGTAGCAAGGAAAGGACCGACTTAGTCACCTGCTCCTTGAGGCGTGCGAGCTGTTCCGGGGCGACCGCTCCGATGACGACGGGCAGAGGTTTGGACAGAGCATTGTCGATGCTCGAGCCAATAAAGTTGCGAGCTTCTTGAGCGAAGAATGTGCCGTTCAGAGTTTCCTCGATTCGTTTCGGCAGGCTCTCATTTACAAGGTCATCGACCTCGCCGAGCAGCGTTTCGCGGGAAACAAAGATCTTCTTAAAGAAGGAAAGGTTTTCGTAATAATCGTGTACCTCGTGCTTGATGAGCGCGGAGATCTGGTTGCGGGTCTTCTCCGTTGCGGCCACTTCCGCAAGTTGTTTGATCGCCGGTTCGATCTGTTCGTTCGCCTTTTCTTTCAGCAACGCCACAGCATCCTCAGTGAACATCTTGCCCAGCGGCGTCTCGGAGTTTATAAGATCGTCGAGCCGTCGGCTAATGAAATCGCGGATGTTCGATTCGAACGAACTCGCTGTTGTCGCCGTGCGAATGCGTCCGTCGAGAAAGGCGACGATCTTCTCAAACGTCTCGTCATCAACCACATCCGAGACGCGTTTGCCGAGCACATCGTCGACACGCCGCGTTACAAAGCCGCGGATCGTATTAAGCGATTCTTCACTTTTCAGTACAGCTTTGATGTGGTCCGCTAGCTTGAGCTGTAGAGCCGAGATCGCATCGAGCACTGGCTCGCGAACATTCTTCGGCAAGGCCTCGATGAGCGATGGATAATCTTCGGCGAGGATCTCGCTGGTGTACGAATCGACGACGTTCTGTATCTTCCGTCGCAGAAAATCATTGCCCGTAAGCTGCTCGATGATCGTATCCTGCGAGACAAGCTCCTGGCCCACGGCCTTGCCGATCGCGTTTGCGAGCCGCTCGCGATGCCGCGGGATCATCCCTTGCGGAAAGATCGTGATGCCGAGCAACTTGACCGGAAGGCGGGGACGAAACAGCATCCGTACCGCCAGCCACGCACCGGCGTAGCCGTGGGCGGTCGCGAAAACGATAAGCAAGCCGATCTGAACCCAAATATTTTTGAAAATGGGAGTGAGAGTGTTGGTGATGTCGTTGAGGAAATCCATAACAGTGCGGAAGCCCGCGCGTGAGCAAGGGCGATACTTTCAAGCCCGCGTGTTTCGCCCGTGCTCACGCGCGGGCTTGTGC
>JANNWQ010000366.1:0-6080 GCA_031408595.1 Acidobacteriota bacterium
ATCGCGACATGGATTGACGAATTTTCTTGTCATTAGGCGGTTGCGTTACGTAGTATTGAGTCGAGGTCTGCCAACTATGCCATTCGACGCACCGCCAAAACGCGACATGATCCGCGAATATCTTTCGTTCTGCCGCGTCGAAAAAGGCCTGGCGGCGAATTCGATTGATAGTTATGCGAATGATCTGGGAAAGCTCGGGTCATGGGCCGGTAAGAATGAGCTTGAATTGCTGACGTTGTCGCGGACGGACTTGCGTGAGTGGCTGATCGATCTTGGCGGCGGAAAATTGTCCGAGAACTCAAAGCGGCGTCTGATCAGTGCGGTTCGCGGGTTTTATAAGTTTTTAATGTTTGACGGCCATGTCACCAAGAATCCGGCTGAAGATCTGGTCTCGCCGCAGAAGGGCTTTTATCTGCCGCGATTTCTGAATCGGACTGAGATCGAATCGCTGCTTGCTGCTCCGGACACATCGACAGAAACGGGACTTCGTGACCGGGCAATTCTTGAGGTGATGTACGCCTGTGGCCTGCGCGTTTCCGAGGCGGCGAATGTCAGGGTCAACGACATCGATCTTGACGCGGGTATTACGACGACGACAGGAAAAGGTAATAAAACACGGCGGGTTCCGATCGGTGCGAGTGCGGTCGAATGGGTGAAGAGCTATCTTGCGGTTCGCCGAAAAAAGGAGAATATTGAGATCGACAACCTTTTCGTCACGCCCGCAGGTTCGCGGATAAATCGCCAGTCGATCCACGCCTCGATCGCCGAATACGCCGCCAAATGTGGCCTCGAAGGCGTTTCGCCGCACACATTGCGACATTCATTTGCCACACACCTCGTCCAAAATAACGCCGACATCCGCAGCGTCCAACAGATGCTTGGACACGCCGATATCTCGACGACACAGATCTACACGCACATCACGAGTACCCAGCTAAAGCGAAATTACGACCGATTTCATCCCCGATCACGCTAGTGTCGGACCGCAGGCTGCCAGCCTGCGTATGTCTTGCGTCTAAAAAGAAGATTTCACGCAAAGATCGCCAAGGACGCACAGGAAAACCGCAAAGAAGAGGTTCCAAAAATTTACCCTCATTTGGACGGCTGTGATATCCTAGTGTTTACCAAATAATATGAGCTATCCGGTAAAACAAAACGCCGTCGGAGAAGTGTCTATTGACGCGTCGCGGCGAGATTTTATAAAGAAATCGGCGATGGTAGGTGTCGGGGCGGCAGCCTTGAATGTTGTCCAGCCCGTCGCGATGCTCGCGAGCGAACCGGCGGTCGTCGATGGCCTATCCGTCGAGCGGGTTAATAACCTCAAGCTGAACATCAACGGCAAAGAGCATGCTCTTTCGGTTGATACGCGTACGTCTCTGCTCGACGCCCTTCGCGAACAGCTCGACATGACCGGCTCGAAAAAGGGCTGTGATCATGGGCAGTGCGGAGCTTGCACGGTGATCATCGACGGACGTCGAACGCTTTCGTGTCTGACCTTGGCGGCAATGTGCGATGACAAAAAGGTCACGACCATCGAGGGGATAGCGACCGGCGAGACGCTGCATCCGATGCAGGTGGCGTTTATCGAATATGACGGAATGCAGTGCGGCTACTGTACGCCGGGTCAGATATGCTCGGCGATCGCGATGCTACAGGAGGCAAAAATTGGCGACGCGAGCCACGTGACGGCGAATGTTCAGTCCGTCCCCCGCGATCAAAAGCTGACTAAAGAAGAGATCCGCGAACGTATGAGCGGCAACATCTGCCGCTGCGGGGCATACCCAAACATCGTCGATGCCATCGAAAACGTCCACGCAGGCAAAGGAGGCAAGCGATGAAGTCACCGTCGGACCGCAGGCTGCCAGCCTGCGAGTATTTTGCATCAGAATATGAAAAAGACACGCAGGCTAGCAGCCTGCGGTCCGACAAGGGAGGCAAGCGATGAAATCATTCTCATTCAAACGCGGCGCCGACCCTGCTGAGGCCGTCAAATTGTTGGCGGCAGACGTCAGTGCGAGGTTTATCGCCGGCGGAACAAATCTCATCGACCTGATGAAAGAGGGCATCGATCAGCCGACCTCGCTTGTCGATATCTCGCGGCTACCGCTTTCGGTGGTCAGAGCATTGCCGAATGGCGGCGTGTCGATCGGAGCTTTGGCCAAGAATGCCGACACGGCCAATCATCCGCTGATCCGCCAGAATTATCCGATGCTGACCCAGGCGATCCTCGCCGGTGCTTCGCCGCAGATCCGTAATATGGCGACGAACGGCGGCAATCTGATGCAGCGAACGCGTTGCCCGTACTTTTACGATATGGCGACGCCTTGCCATAAACGTCAACCGGGAACGGGCTGTTCCGCGAAGGACGGTTTGAATCGATACTCGGCGATCTTCGGCTGGAGCGATTCATGTGTTGCGGTTCATCCTTCGGACATGTGCGTCGCATTGGCTGCGCTCGATGCGGTTGTAAGGGTCCGTGGAGCCAACGGGCAGGAGCGCTCGATCAAATTTGCCGATTTTCATAGAGTGCCGGGTTCGGCGCCTGAGAAAGACAATACGCTCACCCACGGCGAACTGATCACGTCGATAGATTTGCCTCGGTCGGCATTCGGGGCAAAGTCGTATTATCTCAAAGTGCGTGAGCGTTCGAGTTATGCCTTTGCACTGGTTTCGGTCGCGGCGGGGTTGGATGTTCAGAGCAATGGCTCGATCCGAACATCTCGCATTGCCCTCGGCGGCGTTGCGGCAAAGCCGTGGCGGGCCGAGGAAGCTGAGAAATACCTCGTTGGGAAAAAGCCCGGCGAAACTGCCTTTCGCGAGGCTGCAAAGATCGCCGTCAGCCAGGCAAAGCCGCTGAACGAGAATGGATATAAGGTCAAAATGGCCGAACGAGCGATCTTTCGGGCACTTACAAGTGCAATGAACGGAGGTGCGGCCTAGATGTTTGACGACGATCTGAAAAATCAACCGAGCCGCGTCGACGGACGTGCAAAAGTGACCGGAGCGGCGAAATACATCGCCGAACACAAATTCCCCGGCCTGACCTACGGCTATCTCGTCCAATCGACAGTTGCCCGCGGCAAGATTCGCGATATCGACTCGACCGAGGCCGAAAAGCAGCCGGGTGTGATCAAGGTGATCTCGCACAAGAATGCTCCCAAACTTGCTATCACCGATCGCCCGATCCCACGGCCATTCTACGCGTTGACCTCGGCGGATATTTGGTTTAACGGCCAGCCGATCGCAGTGGTTGTGGCTGAGACATTCGAGCAGGCACGTTTTGCGGCGAGTCTGGTCAAGGTGACTTACGACCAGCAAAAGAGCGAAACGAATATCCGCAACGCCCTCGCCCAGGGCTTTAACGCCGGACGCGATCAGGCAGATCGCGGCAATCCCGTCCAGGCCTTTGCCGATGCTGAGTTCAAGGTCGAGGCGGAATATCACCTTCCGATCGAGCATCACAATGCGATGGAACCTCACGCCACCGTGGCAAATTGGGAAGGCGGCAAGCTAACTGTTTACGACAAGACACAGGGCATTTCGGGAACGGTCAACTACCTCGCAGGTGCCTTCGGCATTCCGCCCGCTGATATTCGCGTTTTGTCGCCGTTTTCCGGAGGTGCATTCGGCGCGGCACTGCGTTCAGGACCGCAGCTGATCATCGCGGCAATGGCGTCCCGCGATACAAAACGACCGGTCAAGGTTGTCTATTCACGCCGCCAACTCGCCACAGCCCACGGCTACCGGCCCGAATCGATCCAGAACATCAAGATCGGTGCGGACAAGTCCGGAAAACTTACGGCGATAATCCATGAGGCTACGCACAATACGTCAGCACATGAGAATTTCTCTGAAGGTTTAGTTGGCATTTCGCGTTCTTTGTACGCCTGTCCGAACGTAAAGACCGTCGCGAAGATCACTCGACTCGACCTCCAGACACCGCTCTGGATGCGTGCTCCGGGAATGGTCTCCGGAGCTTTTGCACTCGAATCGGCTCTCGACGAACTGTCCTACAAACTCAAGATCGATCCGATGCAATTGCGGTTGATAAATTACGCTGATACAGATCCGGAAAATGGTAAACCATTTTCCAGCAAAGAGTTGCGTGAATGTTATAAACAAGCATCGGAGCGTTTCGGCTGGAGCAAACGCAATCCCGAACCGCGTTCGATGCGAGACGGTCGCTGGCTGGTAGGCTGGGGGATGGCTACTGGAACATGGCCGGCGGGCCAGGCTCCGGCGTCAGCTCGAGTCACCATTAAAGCGGACGGCGCAGCTCTCGTTGAAAGCGGCACGACCGACATAGGCCCGGGAACTTACACGACGATGACGATCATCGCGGCGCGTTCGCTCGGGCTACCGATCGAGAAGGTCAAGTTTGTTCTCGGCGACAGCGATCTGCCGCCAAGCCCCGGTCAGGGCGGTTCGACGACGACGTCTAGCGTTGGTACGGCGGTCCAGGAAGCTTGCGGTTTGGTGATCAAAGAGATCGTCGAGACTCTTGGTAAGGAGCAGAATTCACCTTTTGCGGGCATCGCGGTTGCTGACGTTCTGGTCGAGAACGGTGCGATAGCCGTTAAAGGCAAATCTGAAACACGAATTTCGTTTGCCGACGCGCTAAAACGCCTAAATAAAGAAAATGTCAGCGTGCTTCATCGCTCGACCCCGAATGCGGGTGAGCGGAGCAAATACACTATCGCTTCGCACGGAGCACAATTTGCAGAGGTAAAGGTTGACGAAGAGATCGGCACGATTCGTGTCACTCGTGTAGTACAGGGAACTGCAGCGGGAAAGATCATTAATCCAAAAGGTGCGCACGGTCAGGAAATGGGCGGCGTCGTTTGGGGTATCGGGATGGCTTTGACCGAAAAAACTGATGTCGATCATCGTTTTGGCCGCATTATGAACCCAAATCTCGCCGGTTATCACGTCCCCGTCAATGCCGATGTTGCGCAGATAGAAACGATCTTTGTCGAGGAGGATGATAAGATCGTAAATCCGCTAGGAGCCAAGGGGCTCGGCGAGCTGGGACTCGTCGGAATTCCCGCCGTAATCGCCAACGCCGTTTACCATGCAACGGGCAAACGCTTTCGCGACCTTCCGATCACGCCGGACAAGCTGATCGCGTAAATGCGCCAAAAATGAGTACTTACGCGCTTGCGCTTGTGAAAACTCTTAGCTACTATTGGAAATTTGCTATTTGGCTCTACTTTTGCGCCAAAGCATTAAAGAAAAGCTCGCATGGGTGGTCGAGCGGTCAAAGGCAACGGGCTGTAAACCCGTCGGATTAATTTCCTACGTAGGTTCAAATCCTACCCCATGCACCATGTTTGAAAGGATAAAGGCGAAAGGATAAAGGATAAAGTAGGATTTCTTACTTTCTCCTTTCTCCTTTATCCTTTCGCCTTTCGCTCCGCGGAAGTAGCTCAATGGTAGAGCGTCAGCCTTCCAAGCTGAATGTTGCGAGTTCGAGTCTCGTCTTCCGCTCCATTTTGCCCTAGTTGCCCAAGTAGCTCAGGGGTAGAGCGCATCCTTGGTAAGGATGAGGTCCCGGGTTCAAATCCCGGCTTGGGCTCCAGTTTTTCGTCAGTCGGTAAGCGGATGATGTTAGGCGACGCAAACTCAAGTGTGAAAATGGTCTATTGGAAGTCGGACCATTTCTGGTTGGGCAAATTGCTCGACCACCCGGAAATAATGACTCAGGGCGAGACGCTTGAGGAGTTGGAAGAAAACATCCGGGAGGCGTATCTCTTGATGGCTATGGACGATGTTCCTAGCGGATATCAGGTTAAAGAGATCCGCATATGAAACGTAAAGACTTGTTAAAGCAATTAACAGCCGAAGGTTGTGAACTGCTCAGACATGGTTCGCGACACGATATTTAGGTTAATACGAAGAATGGAATGAAACAGCCGGTGCCGCGGCACAGTGAGATCGATGAGAATCTTGCTCGGCATATTAAGAAGTATTTAGGACTTGAGAAGAAATAATTTTAGAGGATAGAAAGAGATGAGCAAAGAGAAATTCGACCGAAGTAAGCCGCACGTTAATATTGGTACGATTGGGCACGTGGATCATGG
>JANNWQ010000367.1:0-3426 GCA_031408595.1 Acidobacteriota bacterium
CAGGTCGCTCGTTGTCCCGAATATGAAGGCTTTACTCTTTCCCCACTGTCGTCGTGTGCAGACAGCATTTCGTATTGTTTTGAGCCGGACACTTTCGATCGAACCTACCATTCTGAACGATAAACTCATTCCTTAGGCTACTTGATACGAGTCAAACTCCCCTGCCCGCTGATCTGCCGATTGCCTGCTATCTTTTCCATCTGTGCCATCGCTCTTAGCAGATTTTCGCCGAGCACCTTTTTGATATCGGTCTCTGAGTAGCCGCGGCGGAGCATTTCGTAGGTTATTAGGGGTAGGTCTTCGGCGCCGTTCATGCCGTTTGGGAGGAATGGGACGCCGTCGAAGTCGGAGCCGAGGCCGACGTTGTCGATGGAGCCGGTGATTTTTTTGATGTGGTCGATGTGATCGACGATGCGGGTGTACATCGGGACGTAGATCGGGTTGGCGTCTTCGAGGGCTCGGATGGCGTCGTCGATCGCTTTCTGATTCCCTTTTAAGCGTTCGTTGATCGCCGTGACCTGATCGCGGATCTTCGCCGTGCGGGCATTTTCTTCGGTGTTGGTTCTAGCATCGAGGAATGACGGATAGAAATTGAGCATTATCACACCGCCGTTTTTGGCGACCCGTTTTAGAACGTCGTCCGGCACATTGCGAGTGTGGTCATTGACGCCGCGTGCCGATGAATGCGAGGCGATGATCGGAGCAGTTGAAATATCGAGGGCATCGTTCATCGTCTTGACGGAGACGTGCGAGATGTCGATGAACATTCCTAAACGGTTCATTTCGCGTACTACTTCTTTACCAAAATCCGTCAGCCCGCCGTGCTTTTCGTCGCGGTGAGCGTCCGCCCAGTTGGTCGCGACGTTGTGCGTGAGCGTCATGTACCGCACGCCCATGCGGTAAAAATTGCGGAGAGCGTAGAGTGAATCTTCGATCACATAGCCGCCCTCGATTCCCATCAGGATGCAGATCTTGTTCTGCTTTTTGGCTCGTCGTATCTCTGCCGCAGTTGTGCAGGAAGTAAGAGTGCCCGGATTTCGCTCGACTTCACGGTTGGTCGCGTCGATCATATCCATCGCACGCCGCATCGGACGAAGATTCGTTCCACCAACGTAGATTGCAAAGAATTCGCCGGTCACGCCACCTGCCTTGAGCCTCGCCACATCCGTATGAAACGGGTCACCGCCCAGATGAAACTTCCCAGCCGTGCTGTTACTCAGATCGGTGTCCTCGTCCACCAGCGGCGATGTGATGTCATTGTGTCCATCAACAACGATCGCCTTGCGATGGATCTTGAGAGCCTTTTCCCAAAGTTTGGGATCAGCATCCTTTGGCATCGTCTGAGCGAGAGTAGCTAGGGTGAATGAAAGCAGCAGGAATAGGGCGGTAAGTAATTTCATATTGTTTGAACTGAAGACACGTGATTTGCGAATAGTTTAGCCTTAGTCGCTCGCTTTCAGGAAATTGACGGGAAGAATCGTCCATCCATTTCACGTAAAGGCAGCCGAAAAAAAGCTGGTCAGGCCTTTCTCACAAATGGTAAGCTTGTTGTTGGAGTTGTCTATGCCAAGCTTGCATAAAGGCTCCGACACTCCTTGATCTCTCGAATCTCGGCTCCTAAACCCTATATTCCTTGGATTTTTGTCGGTGTTGCGTTAAATAGGGCGCACAATTGCCACACGTTCTTAACAAAGCCGCTATGGCGGAAATTCCAAAAAAGAAGAATAACAACCTGATCGGCACTGATGTCGGCAACATTTCGTTGTCCGGCTCGGGAATCGATAGCGACGCGTACCGCAGTTTTATCGAGAATCTGCCGGTTATGTTCTATGCGGTCTCTCCAGAGCCACCGCATACGCCGATCTATATCAGCCCGACGTTTGAACAATTTGGTTATCCAATCAAGGAGTGGATGACCAAGCCGGATATTTGGGATCGTGTTATCCACATCGACGATCGGGAAAATGTTCTGAACAACACTCGCGAGGCCATGAAGCGCGGCGAAAGCATAGATTTTGAATATCGCGTAGTTTGCAAAAACGGAGACATCGTCTGGGTTAGAGATCGAAGCTGTTTTATCAAGGATAACCAGGGCAAAAAGCTTTGCTGGCAGGGCGTGGTTCTCGACATCACGCCTCGCGTCAAGGCTCAGCAGGAAGCTACTCGCCGCGAGCGACTCTACCAGACGCTCGCTGCAAATCTTAAGCGAAGCTCGATACTTCTCTTTGATAAAGATCTTAGCTTTACTCTGGCCGAGGGCAAACGGCTTTCCACGGGACGCTACACCAAGGCGGATCTCGAAAATAGATGTATGGAAGAGGTGTTCCCGCCAGAGGTGGTCGAACAATGGAAGCCTCTCTACGAACGTGTCCTCACAGGCGAAGACATCTCGTTTGAACACCTTAACGAAGATGGCTACTTTCAGGTCGATCTACAGCCGGTTCGGGACGAGACCGGTGAGATCTTTGCCGGAATGGTCATGTGGGAAGATATTTCCGAACGCAAAAAGGCAGAGAACGCTCTCAAGGAAAGCGAAGCCCGATACCGACAGCTTTTTGAGGATGCCAATGACATCATCTACGTTCACGATCTGAGCGGGAATTATGTGTCGATCAACAACGCCGCCGAGCGGATCTTCGGATACACGCGTGGCGAGGCTCTCAAGCTCAATATGGCCCAGATCGCTGTGCCCGAGCATTTGAAACGAGTTCAGCGTCAGCTCGCCAAAAAGGTCGCGGGCGATACCACACAGACAGTCTATGAAGTTGACTGCATTCGCAAAGACGGTGAGCGCATAACGCTTGAGGTCAACAGCAGTATAATCCTGAAAGACGGGCAGCCGATCGCCGTCCAAGGCATCGCCCGTAATATCACGGATCGAAAGCAGACCGAAGAAACGATCCGCAAGAGCGAGGAGCAATATCGCGACCTCTTCGAAAATGCCAACGATCTGATCTACACCCACGATCTACAGGGAAACTTTACATCGCTAAACCGCACCGGCGAAAGGATCACCGGATACACCCGCGACGAGGCTCTAAAGATGAGCATTGCGCAGGTAGTCGCACCCGAATTTATCGAGGGTGCCAAGACAATGACGGCGCGAAAACTCGAAGGAGATCGACCCACAACCTACGAGCTCGAGATCATTCGCAAAGACGGCAAACGAGTAGCTCTCGAGTTGAGCACACGACTGATCGTGAACGACGGATTGCCCGTTGGCGTTCAAGGCGTCGGCCGCGACATCACCGAACGCCGTGAGGCGGAAACCTCGCTGCACAATACGCTGTCGCTTTTCGCCTCGACCTTTGAATCAACCGCGGACGGCATCGTCGTGATGAGCCTCGACCAGCAGATCGTCACTGCCAATCAGAAATTCATCGAGATGTGGGGCGTTGACGCGGAAATAATGGAGTCGAAAGACGG
>JANNWQ010000368.1:0-6677 GCA_031408595.1 Acidobacteriota bacterium
GCCTTTTCTTCGATATGCACGCCGGGTCCGATAACTGAGTTCACGATCTTTACGCCCGGCTTTATCGAACATCCCGATCCGATGATCGAGCGATCGTCGATCTCGGATCGCGTTGCCGACTCAAAATCAGATTCGTGTTCGAGATCAAAACCATCGATCTTACCATCGAGAAAATCGTGATGGGCCTTCAGATAGCTTTCCGGCGTGCCGATATCGAGCCAGTACTCGCTCGACATAGTGTAGGCGAAAAACGGTGTTTCGCGGCGAAGTATCCCAGGGAAGACATCGTACTCGAACGACCTATTTTCGCCCTTCGCGATGATATCGAGGATCGAAGGTTCGAGGACGTAGACGCCTGCATTGATCGTGTTTATGTTGAGCTTCGCGGCTTCCTCAGGCGATGGCTTCTCGATAAAACGCAAGACGCGGCCGGTATCGTCAGTCTCGACGAGTCCATAACGCGAAGGGTCACCGACAGGCATCAACGAGATCGTCGCCTCGGCCTGGTTAGAAGAGTGAAACTCCAACAGAGCAGCGATATCAAGATTAGTCAGGATATCGCCGTTAAACACGACAGTCGTCTCTCGCAGAGCGTCGGCAGCAAATCGATAAGCCCCGCCGGTTCCCATCGGCGTTGGTTCGGTAATGTATCGCAGGTTGACGCCAAAATCCGAGCCGTTACCGAGCACATGCTGTATCTTGTCCGGCTGATAGCTCAGCGAGAGCGTAATATCCTCGATTCCTACTTTCTTCAAAACGTCGATCTGATACAGCAAAAACGGGCGGTTCATCACCGGCACGATCGGTTTTGGCGTATAAACCGTCAATGGCCTCAGCCTCGTACCCTTACCACCCGCTAATATCAATGCCTGCATAAATTACTTCCGCTTCGAAGACTAAAATCAAGACTAAGGAAACCTGCGGGAAAAATCAAAGCTGACTAGAATTCGGTCAGAGTGCTCAACAGTGACAAACAATGTCAAAAAATATTGACACATATCGGTCACCGTGCTAGATTTGGAGATGCAGGTAACAGCGGACTAGAGACCTGTGCACTCCTCTTAAATTTTTACCTTCACGGCGTGCCTTGGCAAACACCGCCTAGTCCCGGTTTCACTTCCTTCATTACATGAGTTTCGATAAAGGAAAAGCGATGCGAAATGCGGAGCGATTCGTAGCGCAGGGTAAGATCCGCGCGGCGATCACCGAGTATAAGGCGGTGGTTGATAACGATCCGCGCGATATCGCGACGCTAAATATGCTTGGCGATCTGCACGCCAAAAACTCCGAGAAAAGGGATGCGGTCAACTGCTACATGCAAGTTGCAGAGCATTACAACAAGCAGGGTTTTGCTCAAAAAGCGATCGCAATTTACAACAAGATCTCGCGTATCCAGCCCGACTCGATCGAAGTCTCGACAAAGCTTGCCGAACTTCATAAGGGCAAAGGTTCGCTCTCCGAGGCCCGTTCGCACTACACGACCCTCGCAGAACATTATCAAAAGCATGGCCGTCGCTTAGAAGCGTTGGCAATGTACAAACAGATCGCTCTGCTCGATCCGAATAACACTGAGGTCTGCATAAATCTCGCTGATTCGTACATTCGCGAAGGCCAGCGTGACGATGCCGTCGAAGCCTTTGCCGAAGCAGGTGCGAGATTCAGCCGACAGGGCAAAAATGAAGAGGCGATCCGAGCACTGATGAAGGGCTTTGACCTGAAATCGACCGATCTTCGCATTCTCAACGGAATTATAAAAGCCCAGTCGGCCCTCGGCCGTGCGACCAAAGCAGCCCATCTGCTCGAAGAGATCATCGAGAACGAGCCTTATAATCGTGACGTTCTATATCTGCTGATCGAATGCTGCATAGATTCGCAAAATGCCGCAGGTGCCGAGAAGGCAGTCATAAAACTGGTTGAGATCGAGCCCGCAAATTATTCGAAATTCCTCGATCTGATCCGCATTTACCTGAATGTAAACGATCCCGCATCGGCGGCGCGCATTCTAACGATGTCAGCCGAATATCTGCTCGCGGGCGGACAGTCGGATGAATGCGGCAAGTGGATCGACGAAATACTCGAACGCGACCCGGCGCAACTTACGGGTTTGCGTTTGCTGGTCCGATACAACACGTGGCTCAACGATGAGAACGGCAAACGCCTCGCTCTCGAACGTCTATACACTGCGGCCTCGAAATTGATGTCGATAGACGACGAACGCTATGCACTCGCGCAGCTTGTACTTATCAGGCCGCACGAGACCCGTTATCGCGACCGGCTCAATGAGATCAACGAGGAGTACGGGTTTGAGGATGAGCTGGAGACCGCAGAGACATTTGACACCGATTCGCCTGTCGCCGAAGAGGTCAAACAATTTGCGATGGACCTTGCTGACGGCATCGAGCGAAATGGCCATGTTGTAGAAACGGCCGAAGCGGTTGCCGAGACAAGTGAAAATGCGTCCAGCGAACGTGTGCTAACGCTCACTCAACAGGAAAAGGTTCAGAAAGAGATTGACAGCATCTCATTCTATATAGAGAACGACTACAACGATCTTGCCGAGAAAGCGCTGGCGGAGCTTGGTGCAGAATTTGGCGACCTCCCTGAGATCGCTGGTTTGCGAGCCAAGATCGGGGCTGAACCTGTTACTGAGGCGATTAGCGTCGAGCCGGTAGCGGACGTTGCTACTGAGATCGCCGCAAGCACATTCGGGATTGACGAGATCAGGTCAGAATTTGGCGTGGAAGAAATCTCCGACGGCGAATCGAGCGATGGCGACTACGAAACGCACTTCCAGATGGGTATCGCGTATCAGGAAATGGGCCTTATGGAAGATGCGATCCGCGAATTTCAGGACGCAGCAAATCTGACCTCACCGAGCGATTCGTCGCGACGCTTCTTTTACTGTGCAAATATGCTGGGCCACTGTTTCCTGCAAAACGGAATGGCCAAAAACGCTGTTACGTGGCTGGAACGTGCACAGGAAACCCCTGAAATTTCTGTCGAAGAATATCACGGGCTGTGGTACGAACTCGGCCTTGCCCACGAGGCTGACGGCGATGAAGAGACGGCCGCAAAATATTTTGAAAAGATCTATACGGAAAATGTGGACTTTCGCGACGTGAGCCAACGCGTTCGAAACCTCGTAGCGCACTAGAAACGAATTTGGCCGCAAATTGCGGCAAAGGTTATACTCTGACGGTATGGTTGAACGCCTGACCGTCATTTTTTTTATCATTCTCTGCTTTTTGCTAGGGATGTACCTGATCCTGTCGCCGTGGGACGCGCTGTTTGGCCCTTGGGGCGAGAATGCACTGCTCGTCTTTCTAACAGACAAGACCGGAGCACCGATCATCCAACGCACCGTCGCATCGACGTGGTTTCGCGGAGCTATCACCGGCCTCGGCGTCCTTAACATTCTCATCGCCATCTGGGAACTGACGCACTTTAACCAGAGTGTAAAGATGCTCGAGGGCGAGAACCGCGTTCCAAAGAAGTGAGCCATGTCAGCGAAAAACCGATCACCTACCTGATCACACGCGGAGAGGCCATGAGCGAGAATTTTGCCTCGGCGAAGAAGCAAATCCTCGATATCATCGCTCTCGCGATTGAAGAAAACGTCTCATTGATCCAGATCCGCGAGAAGCAATTGTCCGCTCGATTGCTGTGCGAGCTTACCGAAGCTGCCGTGGCACTAACACGCGGTAGTTCGACAAAAGTTTTGGTAAATGACCGTGCTGATATCGCGATGGCGTGTGGTGCAGATGGAGTGCATCTGACCTCGAATTCCATACCGGTGAATGTGATCAGGTCGATGGTTCCAGCCGGTTTTGTGGTCGGCGTTTCCACTCATTCGAGCGGAGATATTATGGCCGCTGCTCAACACGGTGCCGATTTCGCCGTGCTAGCTCCGGTCTTTGCGACGCCAGGCAAAGGCGAGCCGAACGGACTTGATATGCTTGCGGATTCATGCGAGGCGACCCTTCCGTTTCCGATCCTCGCACTCGGCGGTGTCGATGAGAGCAACTTTACGACGGTTTTGGATGCAGGTGCGGCCGGTTTTGCGGCGATACGGGCGATGAATGAACCAAAAAGATTGAGAGAACTGATGGGAATGGTGAGGTCACGATGAAAAAGCCAATTTGTCTAACTATCGCCGGCCTCGATCCGTCGGGCGGAGCGGGGATCATTGCCGATATCAAGACCTTTTCCGCATTCGGTTGTTTTGCAACGGCTGCGGTCGCGTCGGTGACGTTTCAGAACACGACCGGCGTTTTTGGAGCTGTTCACCAAACCGCCGATTCGGTTCGCCGACAGATCGAGCCGGTATTTGATGACTACGAGGTAGCCGCTGTAAAAACCGGCATGTTGCCGACGCGCGAGATCATCGAAACGGTCGCCGAAATACTCAAGGAACGTGGTGTGAAAAACCTCGTGGTAGATCCTGTCGTTCGTTCGACATCCGGATTTGATCTGATAGACGACGCGGCACTCGATGCATTGATGGAGAAGCTCTTTCCGCTCTCCACAGTCATCACGCCAAACCTCCCCGAAGCGGAACGTATTGCGAAGATGGTGATACATTCATTCGACGACATCAAAGCTGCGGCGAAGATCATGCAGCAACTCGGTTCGAAAAACGTGCTCATCAAGGGCGGCCACGCAATGAGTGCGGATGGCGAAGTGCGAAGTGCGGCGTCCAGAAAAGCTACGGATTATTTGTTTGCTGGCGAGTTGTTAGAGAGTTTCGACGCAGATTTCATCGACACGACTGCCACGCATGGTACGGGTTGCACGTTAGCGGCGGCGATAGCGGCGAATTTGGGATTGGGGTTTGATTTCGCTGAGAGCGTGAAGATATCGAAAGAGTTTGTGACCGAAGCTATCCGCACCGCTCCCATGATCGGAAAAGGCAACTCGCCGATAAATGTAGAACAGGCTTTCCAGCCTGTTCATCCGAATCTTTGATATAGCGGTCGACACTGAGGAAGAGTAACAGGCTGGAAAGCCTGTTGTACCTATTTCGCTGGCGTGAAGATTGTTGGCGACACGTAAGTCACGCCGAAGGTGATGCCTGTCCGTGGGCTGTATTTTGTAAGACCGAACGCGGCGGCGGTGTCGAAACGTAAACCCGCCGTCTTAAACTGCGCACCGATGCGAAACTGGCCGATGCTCTCGGTGCCAAGCGGAGCGGCTCCGCTGCGAGTGTTTACGCGGCCATTTACTTCACTGGCGATATTGACGTTCTCGGTCAAGCGATAAATTCCGGCGAGGCCGTAGAGAAGCACGTCGTTCTGTGTAAAACGCTCGAGCGGAGCGGTCATTATGGCGAGTCCGATGTTGCCGTAGGCGTTGAAGGTCGGTGTATTTGCGACGACCTTGCCGAATTTTTTTTGTACGATCAGTTACGAAAAGATGTTGATCTGATTCGTGCCGATCCCTTTTGCCTGATCGGTGTTTGGCATCTCGTAGCCAAATTTAAGGCCGATCGCGGGCAGGCGTTTGGTCTCGGCTCTAAGCTTTATCTTTGCGGAAACAATAAAATCGCCAAAATCATTGGTCGAATTTCCAGTAACATTAAGCGGTATCGGAGACAGAGTTCGCGAATTGATAGCAACGTATTGCTGAATAACGCCTTCGATCTGAAGCTCGACGTTAGCGGCAAACCCCTGACGAATGCGAATATCACCAACACGCGTCAGATCGCCCTTAATACCTGAAAGCGGGAACTTAGCATTCTGAAAAAAATCGACTCCGGCCCCGATCTCGATCGAACCGGGCGGCGTGATGTCGATGTCATCGGTCATTAGCGGACGCTGCTGTGCGGATGCCGTGAGAATCGCGGCAAGTAGAAACGAGAGTGCACCAGCAAGCTTTCGCATACCAAGCATTTTCGCACCAAAATGGGTACTTTAGCAATAGACAAAGGATAATGTCTCGAAAGTAATCAATTAAACAAAGTATGGATTTATCTCTGCGTTCTCCGCGTCCTTCTCCGCGATCTCTGCGAGGAAATATCTTTAACGCAGAGATCGCCAAGTTTTCCGCAGAGAACGCAGAGTCAGAACTCTTCTAACTGGCCAATTTGCGAAACGGAGCCGAAAACCGCAAAATTGTCGTTTGCGGCAAGTGCTCGACTTATGATCGCCCGACGATTTTTTATCAGCGGCAATGTGCAGGGCGTCGGGTACAGATACTTTGCCCAGCGTTCGGCCGCGAAACATCAGATACGCGGGTTTGTCGCGAATCTAGCCGACGGCCGTGTCGAAGTGCTCGCTGAGGCGACAGAGAAAGCGGTTGCAGATTTTAGGAATGATCTGGCCGCCGGCCCGGCATATTCGGGTGTATCGCAGGTCGAAGAACTAGTCGTCGAGCCGAGCGGTCGTTATTCGAATTTTAGGATAGAGAAGTAACGGTTTTTGGTTTTAGGTTTTTGCCAAAACCGAAAACCGAAGCCAAAGACCAAAAACCAATGGAACATTTGAGAAAACTCATTCGCGAAGTGCCTGATTTTCCGAAGCCGGGCATTAATTTTTACGACATCACGACGCTGTTGAAAGATCCTGAGGGTCTCGAAGGCACGATCGATGCGTTGACAGAGATGTGTCGCGGTATGCAGATCGACACGATCATCGGCGTCGAATCGCGCGGCTTTATCTTCGCGACGCCTCTCGCATATC
>JANNWQ010000369.1:0-2694 GCA_031408595.1 Acidobacteriota bacterium
TTTCTTATTTAGTTTCTTCCGCTCTTTCGGCCAACTCCGCCCAACGGACCATATCGATCTCCAATTTAGCCGTCAGTTTCTGCTGTTCTGTAAACAACTCATGCACCTTGCCCGCGTCGCTTGCGGCGAGGGTGAGTTCCTTTTCTATCTCGGGCAATCGCGTTTCGGCGGCTGCGATGCTTGATTCGAGGGCTTCGAGTTCGCGCATTTCTTTGAAGGATAGTTTCTTAGATTGTGGTTTTTCGGGGGTTTGAGTAACCCGTCCGCTATCGCTCCCGGTTCTGACGGGTTGCTTGTCGCTGCTGCTCTCGATACTGGCAAACGATCGTTCGCGTTCGATGGCTTCGAGATATGCGGAATAGTCTCCGGCAAATTCGCGCACATGACCGCCGGATTCGAAGCGGAAGACGTTTTCGATCGTGCGGTCGAGGAAGTAGCGGTCGTGGCTGACTACGATCAGGGCTCCGGCGAAATCGTCGAGGTATTCTTCGAGCGCGATGAGCGTCGGGATGTCGAGGTCGTTGGTCGGCTCGTCGAGGAGCAGGACGTTTGGCGAGCCCATTAAGATTCTTAATAAATACAGGCGACGGCGTTCGCCGCCTGAGAGATTGCCGATCACTGCGTATTGGGCGGCCGGAGCGAAGAGAAAACGCTCAAGCATTTTGCCTGCGGTGATCTGGATGCCCTCGTTGGTAGTGACGTATTCGGCAACATCGCGGATGTAGTCGATGACGCGTTGATCGTCGTTCAGTGCACGGCTTTCCTGATCGTAGTAGCCGATGTGAACCGTCTGGCCGATGTCGATCTCACCGCTGTCGGGCTGAATGCGGCCTGTGAGCATGTCGAGCAAAGTCGTTTTACCCGAACCATTTGCTCCGATAATGCCGATTCGATCGTCGCGTTTGAGCAGGTATGTGAAACCATCGATCAGTCTGTTTTCGCCATACGATTTTGAGATATCGTTGATCTCGACCACCTTGGATCCGAGGCGTTTTGAGCCGACCGCGATATCGACCTCACCTTTGGCTTGTTCCTTAGGAACCGCCATCAGCGAATGAGCTGCCTCGATTCGATGCTTGGATTTGCGCGTGCGAGCTTTTGCTCCGCGCCGCAGCCATGCGAGTTCCTTCTTAATAAGCTGCTCACGCTTGTGCCCCTCGACCTCGCGAAGCGTTTCCTGCTCCGCCTTCTTCTCAAGATAGTAGGCGTAATTGCCGCTAAAATTCTGTACCGTCCCGCGATCGACCTCGAAGATGCGATCTGTCACACGGTCGAGGAAATAACGATCGTGCGTGACAAGCAGCAGCATGCCGGTATATCTTGCAAGATACTTTTCCAGCCACTCGATGGTGTCAGCATCAAGATGGTTGGTCGGCTCGTCGAGGATGAGAATGTCGGGCTTGAAGATGAGTTCGTGGGCGAGGGCGACACGCTTTCGCTGGCCACCTGAGAGCGTGCCCATTTTGGCGGCGGTGTCTGTGATCTCCAGTTTCGAGAGGACCGCACGGGCATTCGTCTCGATCTCCCAACCGCCGCTCATCTCGAGTTCGTGCTGGAGATCAGACATCCGTTCGAGTGTTGCCGCGTCGTGATCTCCCGCCGCTACGTCATGACAAACCGCCTCATAATCACGGATCGTCTGCATTACACCGCTACTCGACGCAAATATCGTTTCGAGGACGGTCAGATCCGGATCGTATGCCGGATTCTGAGAAAGATAAGCGAGCGTTTGCCCCTTCGCACGAACCACACGCCCGGTATCCGGCACCTCAACACCCGCAATGATCTTCAGCAAAGTAGATTTGCCCGATCCGTTCGCCCCGATGATACCGATCTTATCCCGATCCTCAAGACCGAGCGTCACATTCTCAAACAGCGGTTTGAATCCGTAATTTTTCGAGACATTTTCGAGCGAGACGATGTTCATAGGAGATTTTAGCTGGTGAGACGACGGTAAATATTGGGCATTCTCTCAGGAAGCGAGAGCACGTCGTCGATGATCGTGTAGCCGACGTCGCCGTAGAGATCTTTTAGTTCGGCTTCGGACTCGCGGTCGATGGTGATGCAGAATGGTGTGATGCCCATCATTTTTGTTTCGGTCAGTGCCTCGCGGACGTCTTCGCGGGCGTAGCGGGCGTCGCCGTAATCGTGATCGTACGGGCGGCCGTCGGTTAGGATGATGAGCAGCTTTGTCCGTGATTCCTGACGTAGCAATTTGTGCGATGCGTGGCGGATCGCGGCTCCGAGACGTGTGTTGTTTTGGAATGTGATGCCGCCGATCCGACGTTCGGTATCGTCGGAATATTTCTCGTCAAAATCCTTGACGACATAAAATTTCACATTCCGCCGGCCTTCGCTTGTAAAGCCGTTGATCGAATACACATCGCCGACAGCCTCCAAAGCCTCGCTCATCAACACGAGGCCTTCTTTTTCGATCTCGATTATGCGTCGGCCCGGATGCGTGTATGGTTGCAACGGGTTTCGGGTGATGGTGCGGGCCGTGGATGAAGATTGGTCCAGAAGAAGCGAGACCGCAACGTCACGCTGCTTTCTAAGGCGTTTTGTGTAGATATTCTCGGACGGCTGGCCGTGGGCTCGGCGGTCGACGACGAAATCGACAAGAGCGTTCAGATCATAATCTTCGCCATCAAGTTCGCGATTGATACGAGTCAGATTCTCCGGTTTCATCAACTG
>JANNWQ010000370.1:0-2618 GCA_031408595.1 Acidobacteriota bacterium
TTGAGGATCGGGCGCTCGGCATCGTAGGCAAAGTTGACATTCTCGAACACCACCTCGGCGTCGCGCACCTTTAATGCCGTGGCGCCCGGCGTGTCGGCAATCTCGGCATTGACGTTCAGCAGCGTGAACATCTGTTCGACATCGATCAGCCCCTGTTTGATTTCGCGGTAGGACGAGCCGATGAAATTCAACGGCATGTAGAGCTGGATCATCAGGGCATTGACCATGACGAAATCGCCCACCGTGCCGTTGCCGGCGCGCACCGCGAGTGCGGACATCACCATGATGACGGTCATGCCGATCGCATAAATGACGGCTTGCCCGGCGTTCAGAACAGCAAGCGACACCCAGGTCTTGACGGCGGCCTTCTCGTAGGTCTCCATCGAGCGGGCATAGCGCCTGGCTTCATGCTCCTCATTGCCGAAATACTTCACCGTCTCGAAGTTCAGCAAGCTGTCGACGGCCTTGGTATTGGCCTCGGTGTCAGCGGCGTTCATGTCGCGGCGGATGGCGATGCGCCATTCGGTTGCGGCATAAGTGTACCAGATATAGGCAACCACGGTCAGCAGGATCACCCCGGCATAGGACCAGCCGAAGGACCAGGCCAACACGCCTGCCACCAGCGCGATTTCGAGAACCGTCGGAATGGTGTTGAACAGGGCAAAGCGTAGCACCGTATCGATGCCCATCGTGCCGCGCGACACGATGCGCGACAGCCCGCCGGTGCGGCGTTCGAGATGGAACTTCAGCGACAGGGCATGCAGGTGGCGGAAGGTCTTCACCGCCAGTTGGCGCACCGCTTGCTGGCTCACCCTGGCGAACACGGCGTCACGCAATTGCGCCAGCACCACCATCATGATGCGGCCCATGCCATAGGCCAGCACCATGAAGAGCATGACCGATACCGCGACGGTGATGGCGGAACCGCCCACCGTCAGCGCATCCGTGGCATATTTGAAGCTGTAGGGCGTGGCGACGGTGACGATCTTCGACAGCACCAGCGCCACGAGCGCGAAGACGACGCGTGCCTTCAGGCCCGGATATCCGGCTGGCCACAAATACGGCAGCATATCCCGCAGGATAGCCCATTGGTCGCCATCACCCGGGTTGTCAGCCGACGGTGTCTTGCGGCTCAATTTGCCACTCCGCTGGCCGTCGGTCTACTGGACACTCGTGGCATTCTCCTCGGGCTTCAGCGGTTCGCGCCGCTTCGGATCGATCATATCAACCTTGGGCGCAACATCGGGCGTCATGAAGATTTGGCCAGGGAAGATCATGTCGGGATCGCGGATCTGGTCCTTGTTGGCCTTGTAGAGCAGCGTGTACTTTTCGCCCGAACCATAGAGCACGCGCGAGATGCGCCATAGATTGTTGCCGGGCTGGATCACCACGCGGCCTTCCTTGGGCGGCAGAGGTGCGGCATCGGTGATCTGGGGATTGACCGACGCATACGCCACCGCGTCCTCGCCCGTTGCCGCAACTTCGGAATCGGTCTTGGCGGCATCCTGGTTAGTTGCCGGTTCGGCTGGCGTGGCAGCGGCGACCTTGCTGGTTTCCTCGCGGAAGAACGGCACTTCGACGCGGTTGAGCACCTTTCCCGCCGTGTTGATGCCATCAACCCGCAGCGAATGCTTGCCGGTGCCGACCGCAGCGGTTCCAGCGAAACTCCAGCGGCCATCGATGGCGATCACCGCGTCGCCGGTGTGGGTATTGTCGACATAGACGCGCGCGGTGTTGCCGGCCTGGCCCTGGCCGGAGAAGACGATGTTGCCGGTCGAGTCATAATCGACGGCATCGATGCTGACCAGTTTGGGCGCGGCGGCGGTTGCCGCCGGTTTTTCAACGACCGGTTCGGGTTGGGCCACGTCAGCGGGCTCGGCCGCTGCGACGGCGGTTTCGGGTTCAGGTTCGGGTTGCGGCTTTTGCAAAATCTTGGTCGGCTCGTTGGGACTCACCACAGCAATGAGCGCATCCTGCTTGTCTTCAGCCGGGATGATCACCGCGACGCTCTGCTCGGACTGGACGGCCAGCTGGTCGCCCTTGCCCTTCGATTCGATGGTCAGCGCGCCGCTGCCGGCGGGACGTGGCGCATCGGGAACAACGACAAAGGCGCCGTCGGCATTGGCGACAGCGGTGCCGATGGCCGCGCCGTCAAGCTTCACCACCACGTCCGAGCCGGCCTTTGCCGTGCCGGCAATCACCGCTTCCCCGGTCTTCTCGACGCGGACAGTATCGAAGGCGGGAACGGTTTCCACCGCCGCAGGTGCTGCAACTACGGCAGCCGGTGCGGCTGTTTCAGCAGCCGGAGCAGTGATTTCGGGCTGCACGGCCGCGATCTGCTGTTCAACGGCGGGAGCTTCGACGGCGGGAGCCCTGACGGCCACAGGCTGCTCGGCGGCTGGCTGCGTGGCGGGAACGTCAGTCGTGACCGGTTGCCCGGCTACAGGTTGGGCTGCCGGAACTTCGGCGGTTGCTGGCGGTTCGGCGGCTGGAACTTCCGCCGCAGTCGGTTGCTCGGCTGCGGGTTCGGCCGCCGGTGTCACTGCCGTGGTCACCGGAGGCGCTACAGTGGCTGATGGTTCGGCTACTGGCGTCACGGCCGGGGCTTCCGCCGCCGC
>JANNWQ010000371.1:0-2340 GCA_031408595.1 Acidobacteriota bacterium
TCGGTATAGTCGGTCATCCCGCCCGTATGCGTCAACAGATGCCGAACCGTGATATTTTTCCAACTCTCCGGCACCGCGCCCAGATATTTACCGATTTTTTCATCGAGATCTATCTTGCCTTCGTCCACCAAGACCATTACCGCCATCGCCGTGAACTGCTTGCCAACCGAGCCGGACTGAAAAACGGTCTCAGGCTTGACTTGGACTCGATGCTCAACGTTCGCCAAGCCATATCCCTTAACTAGCACCGCTTTTCCGGCTTTCACGACAGCAACTGAAATGCCCGGAATTTTTCCTTTTTCCATCTCGGACCTCATGAAACGATCAACGGCACGCTCGGCGGATGGCTGTCCCTCAACTGAAATACACAGGAGAAAACTAAAAACGACTACTACTGAAATTCTTCTCATACGCCTATTTCTGACACGTTCAAACCAGCCTCCCCAAGCGTCCAGCACAACATCCGCCTCGATATCCAGCCGCTTGCCGATAGTCGTCACCGTCTCGCCGTCAATAAAAATATCCGCCCTATAGTCGTCCACCGCAGTAACAACCCGCCCGTTTTTGATTAGTGTTTTCATATCTTATTTTCTTCTTATTGAACCGATTTTGGGTTATTATAAGGCTGTTATGGATCAAATAACCACTGCGATTTATGAAAATGGAGTTCTGCGTCCAACTGTCACACTAGATCTGCCGGAACACTCCGAAGTTGAGATAACCATTCATTCGAATGGCGTTTCGCTTGACGATAAGGTCGGAAGGGCTCTCGAAGCTGCTGGTTTGTCAACCCCGATCAAGCTGCGCAAGGTTAAGATTAGCGAAAAACGCCGAGCCGAACTCGCGAGGATTTTCTCAAGCGACAGGCCTCTCGGTGATTTCATCAGCGAAGATCGTGACCGAGCATGATTCAAAGTTTCTACGCAGACAGCAGCGTTCTCGTCAAACTCCATGTCCGTGAGGTCGGTTCCGAATGGCTGAAAGGCCTTGTCGTTCCCTCAACCACTAATAGGATACTTACCGCTACCTTGAGTATTGTCGAGGTGCTGAGTTCCTTGAACCGCCATCGTCGCGAAAACTCAATCACGAGGGCGGAATATGATCAGATCGCAGAGGATTTTCTGATTATTTCAAACAATGAATATCGTTTGGTTCAACTTACGCCACAAATAATAATTGAGTCACAACGCATTCTGGAAAATTACGCCCTACGAGCAGGTGATAGCATCCAACTTGCGTCTGCCGTAGCCGCTAGAACATCAGTTAAAAAAGCGAACCTACCCGCCCCGATATTCCTATCATCCGACAACAAACTGCTCAACGCCGCTATCGCCGAGGGTTTTACGACCGATAATCCGTTTCTGCATCCGTAGAAAATCGTCCGAAGCAAAAGTCCCGCCAAACGGCAGTTCCATATTTGTCACGCGGATCGATCCCGCCGGGAATCACCAGCCTCCGTAGGCGCGTCCAGCACAACATCCGCCTCCATATCCAGCCGCTTACCGATAGTCGTCACAGTCTCGCCGTCAATAAAAATATCCGCAGTGTAGTCGTCATCGGCAGTAACAACCCGCCCGCTTTTAATTAGTGTTTTCATTTTTGTAAGTTACTGTTCCAGATGTCGACGGCGAGTTTCCAATCTTTTTTATGCCGCCTCCACACGACGACGAACTTGCCTTCATCACGTGTATTGTCGGGAGAGATCATCACGTACGTTCCTACCTCTATTGCCACATTTCCTTGTGCCTCAACATCGGACGTGCTTAGCGACAGCTTTGCGCCCGAATCAATAAAGCCCTGCCAGAATTCTTGTATCTTTTTCCGCTCCTGAACAACGGTGCCGTTCGGGGGCATCACGCGAGCTCCTTCCGCATACATGTCAGCAATTTTCGCCGCTTCACCTTTGCTAAGGGTTACAGCGAACCCCTTCGAAACGGCTTCAATGGCATCACGAACACTGCCGCCCGCAGCCTTGTTTCCTTTTGTCTGACCCAGCGACACAGAGGTTGCCACGATTATCATAACTAGTACTAAAAAGATTCGTTTTATTTTCATTATTGGTCTCCTTCAGAAGAATGGTTAAGGCAAGATACCGCGACATCTGCGTATGGTTCGGCTCAACAGCTACACGAGATTCTGTGACTGACGGCCCATTGCCCTTCTAAGAAATCTTGACTTCGCTGATCTGGATGATTGCTTCGACATTTGTGTAGTTTGAAACATCTGCTTTAAGTTCCTCAATGTGCGGCATGAGTGCGCCGTAGAACGCTTCGATCGAATCAAACAAAAGATGTCCGACAGCGTGAAACGGCGGTTTTGAATCGGGCATTATGCTGCTCA
>JANNWQ010000372.1:0-4755 GCA_031408595.1 Acidobacteriota bacterium
AGTTCGTCGAATTCTATGGCGAAGGAACCGCAGCTCTTAACGCTACCGACCGAGCAACGATCGCCAATATGGCTCCTGAATACGGAGCAACGATGGGCTTTTTCGGGACGGACGAGAAAACGCTCGAGTACTTCGCCAATACGGGCCGGCCGCAGGAGCAGATCGACACCATACGCAATTACTACAAGGCCCAAGGTTTATTTGGCATTCCTGTTGAGGGCGAGGTCGATTACTCGACCTCCTTCGATCTCGACCTTTCAACTGTTGGGCCAGCCGTCGCCGGGCCAAAACGTCCGCAGGATCGGATCGAATTATCGCAGCTTGATGATCGATTTATTGAGCTGTTTACAAAATCCGCCGCAGAGGGAGGTTACGGCAAACAGGCAGAAGATCTCGAGAAGCGTTATCCCGTGACGATGGGCGATACCTCGACGACTGTCGTTGGTGGTGGCGAACAGAGTCAAAAGAGTGCCCCGGAATCCATCCACGATACAACGTCGCCGGACAACACCAACGTTGCGACTGAGGTCGAGATGATGAACAATCGTCCGACGCCTGATCGTGTCGAGGTCTCTCATCACGAAACTGAGACCGTGAACACCTCGATCGGTAGCGGCGACGTCCTGATCGCAGCAATTACCTCGTGTACAAACACATCGAATCCGGCCGTCATGATCGCCGCCGGAATCGTCGCTAAAAAGGCTGTCGAAAGAGGAATGAAGGTTCCGCCCTATGTGAAGACTTCGCTTGCCCCCGGATCCCGGGTCGTAACCGAATACCTGGAACGAACGGGCTTGCAGCCGTATTTGAACGAGATCGGATTCAATCTTGTCGGGTACGGCTGCACAACGTGTATAGGTAATTCGGGTCCGCTTGATGCGGCGATCGAGGACGAGGTTGTTGAACATGACATTATTGCCGCCTCGGTGTTATCGGGTAACCGCAATTTCGAGGCTCGTGTGCATCAGAATGTAAAAGCCAATTTCCTGATGTCGCCGCCGCTTGTCGTAGCCTATGCCCTCGCCGGAACCGTCCTCAAAGACGTGTATCTGCATCCGATCGGCGTTGATCGAGATGGAAACGATGTGTTTTTGAAAGACATCTGGGCGTCGCTCGACGAGGTGAAGGAATTACTCCAGACAGCGTTCGATCCGGAGACTTACAAACGTATGTATTCCGAGTTCGCCGAAAAAAATCCGCTCTGGAATGGAATAGAATCAAGCGTCGGACAGATATATGAGTGGGATCCGGCATCTACATATATACAGGAACCGCCGTTCTTTGAGAATTTCTCGATGGCCACAGGTTCATTCAAAGATATTGCGGGGGCAAGGGCGTTAGCGATCTTTGGTGATTCGGTAACTACGGATCATATTTCGCCGGCCGGTGCGATCAAGGCAAATTCGCCGGCGGGTAAGTATTTACAGGAGCTCGGCGTTGCGCCGGAAGATTTCAACTCGTATGGCTCGCGTCGCGGTAACGATCGGGTAATGTTGCGAGGCACATTCGCTAACGTTCGCATCAAGAATACGATGGTCACGCCGACCGAAGGTGGCTATACGAAACACCAGCCGGACGGCGAGGAAATGACGATCTACGATGCTGCGGTGCAGTATCAGGCAGAGAATACGTCGCTGGTGATATTTGGCGGAAAGGAATACGGTACCGGCAGTTCGCGTGACTGGGCTGCAAAGGGAACTGCGTTAATGGGCGTGAGTGCCGTGATCGTAGAGTCTTTCGAGCGTATTCACAGGTCGAATCTGGTTGGCATGGGCGTTTTGCCGCTGCAATTCAAGGAAGGGCAAAACGCGGCTTCGCTTGGCCTCGACGGGACGGAATTATTTGATCTGGTCGGACTCGAAGGCAATGTTCGCCCGAGACAGGATGCCACGCTCAGAGTAACTCGCGGTGACGGATCGGCTTTTGACGTAGCCGTAACGCTTCGGATCGACACTCCGATCGAGATCGAATATTACAAGAATGGCGGTATTTTGCCGTATGTTTTGAGGCAGTTGGTGGCCTAATTTTGTTGTAAAACCACGCTCAATAGTGGTAAGTTTATATTTACTATACCTTGCGGAAAGTCTGCGCCGTCCCTTCCGGCATTATTTTAGGAGAATTACCATGAATAAATCTGTTTCGGTCGCCCTACTGGTAACGTTGGTATTTACGGCATGTATTCCGGGATTCGCGCAGAAAGTGCGATCTAATAACGAGTTGGTGAAGCCTGTGCGAACAGCCTTTGCTCGCGTTGCGCCGATCACGGACGGCAACGGCGTGTTGGTCCAGTGGCAAATGACGGTCGAACGCCGCAATGTTGGCTTTTTTGTCGATCGCGTTGGGGCATCGGATTCCGGACAGGTTAATGCATCGATGATCCTCGGGTCGTCGGCCCGATCGTCGGAAGAGATCTCCTATGGTGGGAGATATCAGGTATTCGATCCGCAGGGTACGAAAGATACTCAATACGTTGTTCGTAGCATCGGTCGTGAAGGCAACGAGATAACGAGCAAAGTCGGCAGTGTTTTGTTGGTCAAGGACTTTGAGGCTGTTACAGGTGCCTCGTCTGCGGGCTGGTTGGAAACAGTTAACCCAGCGAACAAGAACATCACAGGTGGCGATCTGGATATGCATCCGGAGCTTCGTCAGTTAGTTCAAGAATCGCTACAGGCTCCCGACCTACCAACCCATCGCTGGGTCGTGGCACAGCCTGGGGTGAAGATCGCTGTTCGCAAAGAAGGAATGTACCGCGTGACTGCCGGTGAACTTGCGGCGGCTGGATTTAATACCGAAATGGGTTCTGATACCTGGCGGCTTTTTGCCGAGGGCGTCGAACAGGCGATCAATATCGCTCCGGGTAATGGCTACATCGAATTTTACGGTAAACCGATTGATACGGTCGAGAGCGAAACTCGCATTTACTACCTTATCAACGACACCAATCTGGGTAAACGAATTGGGACGAAAGTGCTGCGTTCGATCGGAGGTCCGTCGTTCTCGGCAAACTACCCGGTTACGACAGTGAAAAAGGAGCGCAACTCGTTCGTTAATACCATCCACAATGGTGACGCGGGGAATTACTGGGGTACAGTTGTTTCGTCGTTCCCTTATGTATTTCCATTCACTCTTACGGGTGTCGAAACTAATGGAAATGTTACTTTCACGACGAGGCTCCAGGGTTACTCGCCGGCAGGTCATGTGGTTCGCGTAGTTTTGAACGGAGTAGAGATCCAGACTGTCGCATGGCAGGGTTTCGATGCCGGTGTGGGCACTGTCACGATTCCGGCGAGTCGCCTGGTCGAAGGCGTAAACTCGTTGCAATTGACTGGAACTGTACCGGGCGAATTCAGCCTTTTCGATTCAATATCGATCCAACACAACCGCAGATACGAAGCTGAGCAGAATAAGGTTGGATTCTTTACTCCAGGTTATCGAAAGGTGGATGTCACCGGCTTTACCTCCGCCAATGTGCGGGTCTTTGACACGACACTAGATGGTAATCCGAAGCAGATCGTTGGTCTCCCGGTCGTTCAGAACAACTCGACATTTAAGGTCACACTGCCGTCGAGCCGGGACATTGTGGCTTATGCCATCGACGATTCAGCGATGCTGGCTTCTCCATCTGTTGTATCCAATAGCCCGTCGAATTACTCGTCGAGCACACAGGCATACGATCTTATTATTATCTCGCACGGCTCGGCAGACTTTATGACGGCCTCTCAATCTTGGGCCAATTACCGCGGCAGCCAAGGATTTACCACGAAAGTCGTAGACGTTGCCGATATCTACGACGAATTCAGCTACGGATCAACTAGTTCCGAATCGATCAAATCGTTTCTGAATTACGCGTACACCGACTGGACTCAGGATCCGAAATACGTAATGTTGATGGGTGATTCAACTCACGATCCAAGGAATTATGAAGGGCATGGCTACTGGGATCTCGTGCCGTCCAAGAATGTTGACTTGGTATTTGAAGAAACTGCCAGCGACGAAGCTCTGGCTGATTTTAACGGTGATACATTGTCCGAATTTGCGATCGGTCGGATTCCCGCCCGTAACGTTGCGTTTATCAATACCGTTTACGGTAAGACCGTTAGCTTTGAGACCGCCCCGAATCAGTCGCTGGATCGCGGAGCCTTGTTCGCGTACGATCAACCGGTCGGGTACGATTTCTTTTCAATGAGTGTTGAACTGGGAAACCAGTTACCACCGACCATGCCCAAGAGATTTATTGGTCGAGGTACTCCAAACGCTCGCCCCGATCTCTTGAGTGAACTTAGCTTGGGCAAATATACTGTAAATTACTCCGGGCACGGGTCCCTCGGGTTGTGGGGCGGCCCTGATTTTTTCGGTAGCAGTGACGTGCCATCCTTGACGAACGCAAACAATCCTACTTTCTTTACGATGCTAACGTGTCTGAACGGATACTTTATCGTCCCGAGTCCGAACTTTGATTCGATCTCCGAGCACTTGATCAAATCGAACACCGGTGGTGCAGTTGCTACATGGTCGTCCACGGCCAGGACCACTGCGGATGTTCAGCAGATGATGGCTCTTCGATTCTACAGCCAGCTTGGCCAGAGCCAGATCCAACGTGTTGGGGACTTGATCATGGACGCGAAGACCCAAGCTCCGGGGGGGGACGTTCGATTCTCGTGGGTGCTCTTAGGTGACCCGATGCTGAAAATGCGGTAATAGCATGGTCAATCAAACGAAAAAGGGCGTCCATATCGGACGCCTTTTTGATTGGTA
>JANNWQ010000373.1:0-1628 GCA_031408595.1 Acidobacteriota bacterium
CTGCACAATTTCCGGATGCATCGGACAGGTGTACTCCACGCCCTTACTTTCGGCCTCAAGTTTTTCTTCTTTCTTATCCTGAAGAAAGCTCGGTGGATTTTGTTTGAATTTGTTCAAGCAACCCGTCGAGCAGAAATAGTAAGTTTCGCCTTCAAAATCGTACTTTCCCGCTGCGGTTTCCGGAGCGACCGACATTCCACAAACCGGATCGACAAATTCTCCACCAGCCGTCGCCTTCATGTCGCCGTGCGAGACGATTTCTTTTTTCTCCCGTCCGATCTCGACAAAACCACTTGCGGGAACGGGTTGTGCTTGCGCGATAAATTTCTGCAAACAGCCTTTCGAGCAAAAATAGTGAGTTTTGCCCTCGTGATCAAAGCTTCCCGCCGCTGTTGCCGGTTCGACCGTCATACCGCAAATTGGGTCGATGAATGTTTCAGCCGTGGTTGTTTCGTTTTCCGTCATATTTTTATCACTCCTGTCATTAAATTAACGACAAGAACTATTCTACAACCTGTCAGCAAGGGTCAGGTCAAGCGCTATTTTTCGGTCTCACCAACTGACTCGATCAAATGACATACTGAATCGCCGTTCGGCATTGAATTCCGCATTTTTGACCAGTCTTGAAGGGCTTTCTCCATTTTCCGCTGGAGCTTCTGCATCTCTTTGATTTTTCGTTGATTCTCCGCAATGCGGCGGACAATAATTTCGCGGACCATCGGACACGGCGTATTCCCTTCTTTCGCCTCTTTTAAAATATCCGCGATCTCAGCGAGCGAAAATCCCAGGTTGCCGGCCGCTTTGATAAAACGCACACGCACGGCGTCCGATGGCTGATAGACCTTGTAGTTGTTTTGTGTATTGCGGGCCGGCTTTAGCAACCCGATGCGCGTATAGTGCCTGACCGTGTAAAGCGATACGTCCGATTGTTTAGCCAGAATCGTTGCAGTCATCATTTGAATTCTCCTAAATCATCATTTATCGAAGGCCTCGGTTCCAGATTGCCTTTAGGAGGCTCCGCAATGCAAGTCTTGCGAACCATCTCAAGAATCGCCAGATTTACGCGGCGCAAAAAGTTTTGTTAGCCCGACGAGAAATATTGGTGAAATCATGGAAAGCATAATAACCACAAGATCAGCACTGGCGGTGGAGCAGTGTCAAGTATAAGTGCGAGCGGTGGAAAATAGACGACTAGCAACCTCGATCGCAGCGTCAATGAGTTGCTAAATGCTTTTCTGAGCGCCGCATAGCCTATCGCAGACAACGGAGTTCCCGCGATAAAACTCGCCGTGGCTGAAAAACACATCGAATATTTCCTTTTCTTTTTAGGTCATAGTTGCTTTATTAATTTGCTCTTGCGAGTGCGCGGACATGTGGTGTGCACTAACGGTGCCGCAACAACTGCCGGCCTGATCGATAACTGGCAGACTCGTTGTTTGATGTTCGTTGAGCTTCTTTGCCGTTTCTTCCAGAGAATCATCCGTGCCGCAACAAGACGAAGCTGGCCTCATGATCTCTTCGATGCTTATATCTGAGGCTCTCACATCCTCTGCCGCAACACTGTGACAGATATCACGCTCGGTGACGACGCCAACAAGTTTCAGATTTTCGGTATTTTCAACCACCGG
>JANNWQ010000374.1:0-17247 GCA_031408595.1 Acidobacteriota bacterium
CAATACGACTGGATCCCCGATCTTCAACTTAGCGACAGCGTCGTTAAATGACTTGAGATCGGTGACAGTGACACGATTGATCCGCTGTATCAGGTCACCTTCGCCGAGGGCGTCGGTTCCATTCGAGTTCTTAATGTCGGCGATAAAGCTCGCCTGATTTATTTCCTTCACCACCAAGCCCTTTTGGCCCACCAGATTGTACTGCTCGGCGAGCGTCAGCGTCATCTCCGCGAGCGTCATACCGAACGGCTTCTGCTCGATCCTGCCATCGACCGGTAAAATACGGCGATCGTTATTGGTTGAAATCGCGTTATTGATCGGTCGCTCGGCCAGCTTGATCGTTGCGGTTTGCTTCTCGATCCCATCGCCTTTTTCACGGTAGAAGGCTATCGACACGGTCTGATCCGGAGTTGTTGTCGCAACCTTTGCAATAAGGTCCGCCGAACTCACCACGGGCTGACCGTTGAATTCGACGATCACATCGCCGACCTTCAACCCCGCAACCGCGGCCGGCCCCTGTCGATCACGAACATCGGTGATAATTGAACCGCGCTTCTCTTTCAGCCCATAGACCGCCGCAAATTCACTCTGAACCGTCTCAAGCAATACACCGAGATAACCGCGACGCACCTTGCCATTCTTAACGATCTGGCCGTAAACATACTCGGTCTCACGCGAAGGCAATGCAAAGCCAACACCATTGTAATCTCCGGTCGATGTCGCAATCTGCGAGTTTACCCCGACGACCTCGCCGTCAAGATTTACAAGCGGGCCACCGGAGTTGCCGCGATTTATAGCGGCGTCCGTTTGAATAAATCTTTGAAAGGCCGTTGCGTATGGGGTCTCGCGTTCTTTTTGCGAGATGATCCCGGCCGTGACTGTTTTTGCGAGGCCAAACGGCGAGCCGATCGCCAGGACCCAATCGCCAACCTCAGCCTTATCCGAATCGCCAAATTTCACCGCCGGAAGATCGCGTTTTGCATCGATCTTGAGCACCGCGATATCGGTCAGATCGTCAGTGCCGACCACTCGTGCGACATATTCCTCGCCCGAATCCAGTTTAACGGTAATGCGAACCGCGTCCTCAACAACATGGGCGTTGGTCACAATGTAGCCTGTCTTATCGACGATAAATCCGCTGCCAACCGCCCGAACCGGGCGCTGCTGCGTTTGCCGCCGCAAAAACTCCCCGATATCGCTTCCGTTGTCAGGTGTCTGCGAACCGCGTGCCTGCGGCTGCGGCGTGCGGCCCTTGGTGTCGATCGAGACGACCGACGGCTCGACCCGCTTGGCGATCTCTGCAAATCCCTTAGCCTTTTCGGGCTGCGCGATAAGCGCCGGCGACATCGCACAAAAAGCGGTAGCGACCAAGATAAAACGTCGAACGGAAACGCTTGCTGACATAACTGCTCCTAAAAAACGGATCTCGCTGTCTGCCGAAATTATAACAAAGTTGAGCTTCGATCCGGCGCCTGTTTATCGGCTGGGATCGAGCAATATTTTGAGAGAGCCCGTCTGAGCAGCATCATGCATCGCCGCAACACCCTCAGACAACGGACGAGTTTCCTCGATCAATCCCGCAACATTGACCGCACCACTCGCTAGAAGTTCTAGAGCCGGTGCAAAACGTCCGCATCGTGAACCGACTATAGTGATCTCATCGACGACGACACGCGAGGCGGCCCATGTTGGCGTGCCATGAAAAGTGGATTTGAGCACGATCTTACCACGCGGTTTGACGAGATCGAGTGCGGTTACAAAGCCCGACTCAGAACCACTTGCCTCGACCACGACATCGAAATGGCGAAACATCGCCGGTGAAATATCGCCGAGCAAGACACCTTCGACATTTCCAGCAGCCGCCATTTTAGAACGATGTTTGCCGATCAGCGTCAACCCGGGTGAGATAGCTGCAAGGCTCATCGCACACAGCAAGCCGAGCTTGCCATCGCCGATGACCGCGACATTAGTTTCCGCAGTGATCGCCACCTGCTCAGTGATTCCGTATGCTGCAGCAAGCGGCTCGGCAAAAACCGCCTGCTCGACCGTTACGCAATCTGGCACGACGAGCAGATTGCGCGATGGCAGCTGTAAGTATTCTGCATGTCCGCCGTCGCGGCCGACGATGCCAAGGACCGTTCGAGTCGGACAATGACGCGGGTCGCCTGCCTTGCATTTTTCGCACGTTCCGCATCCCGCGTTTATCTCGCCGACAACGCGTTTCCCGACAAGCTCCGGAGCATCAACGGCCTTTTCAACGACACCGACAAACTCATGCCCGATCGTCCCTTCGAACCCAGCATAGCCGCGAGCGATCTCGATATCCGTATTGCAAATGCCAGATCTAACGACCCTCACGAGCGCCTCGCTGGCACGCCCAGGGATGGACGTATCAGTAACCTCAAGTTTCCCGTCTATGTATTTAAGAGCTTTCATCTCGACGCTGAAATCATAAGCGACGGGCGGCGAAAGTTGCAATTGCCAACCGCCGTGGGCTAATCTCATCTCATTATGCGTAGGATATTTTTGCTTTTATCTGCACTCTCGATCATCGGCTTTTCGTTCGCCTGTCAGCGGGAAAACCAGGCAGTCACCGGCCACGCTTCGCCGACCGATGCGTACAAAGCCCTTTTTGCCGCCGTCAAATCGAAAGATACCGAGGTAATCAAGAGGAATATCTCCAAAAAAACGATCGAACTCGGCAAACTGTCGATGGAGCGTTTCAAAAAGTCGGAAAAGGAGGCTTACGAAAACGGTTTTACAGCGACAACTTTGACCGAGAATCTGCCCGCGATGCGTGATGAGCGGATCAAGGACAATTTTGGTGCTCTGGAGGTTTGGAATAGTCAGGAAAGTAAATGGGACGACGTGGCGTTCGTCTTTGAAGATGGTGGTTGGAAACTGGGAATGGGAGACGCTTTCTCCGGCTCGTACCAATCGCCAGGCAAAGGCCGAAATCAGATAGAAAAGGAAGCCGCAAACGCGATGGGGCAAGGCCCTGCTCCTATTTCACCCCTCGCTAACTCGTCTTCTAACAGCAACTCAGCACCTCGCTCCAAATAGCCAAATGGTGATGCCCGAGCAATTTCGCGAGATCGTCGCAACCTATGAAAAACACGGCTGGATGCTGCGCCGCGTGTTGCTTTCGGCTGAGACCCGAAAGCGTTTAACGGCAAGACCAGCCGATGTTGACATCATCGATTCCGAAATCGACGCAGCTTGGTTCTCACGTCCGCCAGAGAGCGGCATCATCTCGTGGGAGATCAGATCTCTCGGTGCCACTCCATTTGCTCTGGTCGAATTTGTCGACGAAGATTCGCCCGACTTTGAGCACGTCCTCGATGCCGTAAAACAGCGGATGGCCGAATCACTCGCTCAGAGAAAGCAGCTTGACAACTAGGTTGCCTGATAGCAAACTTGACTGGTTGATATTATGATCAAGGAATTCGGCGGAAAGATTGAGAGCGTGTGGGAAGGCCTGAGGCCTGTTACTAAAAATATGCTCGTCGGTGCCTTGCAAGCCGGCAAATCCAGCATCCTAAATCCCAAAACACCAAAATTCTTCTACGACGCACACGCAGATTTTGAGGTCAGCCGTCTGCTCACCGCTCTCGACGAACATTCGAAAACCATCGAGATACGCAAGGACGCGGTAAAACTCGGTGAGATCAATCAGCTCGCGAATATCTGTGTGCTGGTGCTCGAATCGCAGTCGGCATCTGCCGAAGTCTTTATCCAACTCGCCGAGCGTGCGATCAAAGATAACGACTACAACCGGCTCGACAAACTCGGCGACCACCTTGCTGCTCGATATTCAGCAGGCGAGATCGCTGAAGTCGTCCGCCAAACCGAGATGCCCCAGATCAGGGCGATCGCCTACGAAACGTTGGCAATGATGTCGGTCGGAGCACTCATCCCGCTTCTCGACGACCCGCTTTATGCGGGCATCTGCGCCGGAGCACTGGAACAAAAAGCATACGAGTTTGACTCGGAAGAAGCTCGGGACATCCTCGATCAGTTTGATGCCGAGAATGATTCGGGCGGGAACTAGTTTGGCTTCTTATATCGTTTCCCAAACCCCCAGCTAAAGGGGCCCTTGCCCACTCCAATACCGCCAAGGCGAACGCCCAGGTACATCGTATTGGCGAGCAGTCGGCGCTTCCATCCGCCGCCTTTTGAGAGCACGCACTGCTTGAGCCGCTTATCCGAGGCCTTGCGCTCAGCCCTCGTTCCGCCGAAGAAATAATCTTTATCGTGAGCTACGCAACAGTCGCCATAGTTGCCATCCGGAAAGGCGGTGCATCGATCGCTGACATACCCCTCGGGCAATTGCCGCTCATCGGTAGCCTCGGCAAATGATTGTCCGCACATTACGATAATCAAACAAAAAGTAGCCATTCCAATACGCTTCATATGCTTGTCTAGACGGCCGATACACCCTCCTTACGTTTCGCTTTCAGCCGGTTTGGATACATCGGAAACTTCGCAGTCACTTCAGCAACGCCTAGCTTGACGCGTGCCTTCACTTCCTCAGATTCCGGCTCGTGAATGATCGCTGCGATCATCTCACCGATAAGTTTCATCTCGGCTTCTTTCATACCGCGAGTCGTCAAAGCAGGTGTGCCGAGACGAATACCCGAGGCAATGAACGGCTTGTTAGTATCGAACGGTATAGTGTTCTTGTTGACGGTGATGTGAACATCGTCAAGAGCCTTCTCGGCAACCTTGCCCGTGATTCCTTTCCCGTTCATAAAGACGTCGACGAGCAAAAGATGGTTGTCTGTGCCGCCTGAGACGATCCTAAGCCCGGCTTTGCCAAGCGAATCGGCTAAAATTTTTGCATTGTCGATGACCTGTTGTTGATAGCCCTTGAAATCGCTCTGCAAGGCTTCACCGAACGCCACCGCCTTTGCGGCAATGATATGAACCAACGGTCCACCTTGTACGCCCGGAAACACGCTGCGGTTAACATCCGCCGCAAACTCCTCGCGGCAAAGTATCAAACCGCCACGCGGCCCGCGAAGAGTCTTGTGGGTCGTCGTCGTCACAAACTCACAATGCGGGACCGGCGAAGGATGCAATCCAGTCGCTACCAAACCAGCAATATGCGCCATATCGGCCATGACCTTCGCCCCGACGCTGCGTGCGATCTCGCCGATGCGCTCAAAATCGATGGTTCGCGGGTACGCCGACGCCCCGCAAATGAGCAGTTTCGGCCTTGATTCCTCCGCGATCCTTTGCAGTTCGTCGTAATCTATCTGCTCGGTGTCTTTGTTAACGCCGTAATCCGCGACTTTGTAATTGATGCCCGAAAAATTAAGCGGATGCCCGTGCGTCAAATGTCCGCCGTGCGACAAATTCATCCCCAAGATTGTGTCGCCATGATCAAGTGCGGTCATCAAAACCGCCATATTCGCCTGCGCACCACTATGCGGTTGGACGTTGGAATGTTCTGCCCCAAATATCTCCTTCGCCCGGTCGATCGCCAGATTCTCGACGACATCGGCAAACTCGCACCCGCCGTAATACCGCTTCGCTGGATAACCCTCAGCATACTTATTAGTAAACGCCGTCCCCATAGCCTGCAAAACCGCCTCGGAAACAAAATTCTCCGACGCGATCAACTCAAGCCCATCCTTTTGGCGTCGAACTTCACTATCTACAGCCGCACTGACTGCGGGATCAACGTCTTCCAGAGCCGCCGAAAAAAAATTGTTCATTAAATCAGATTGCATCACAACTCCGATTATAAATGCTATCGAAATAAATCAAAAACCCAGCTCGCTTACGGCCAGATCCCACGAATCCAAATCGCCCATTTGAGCGAAATGCTCATTAGTCAGCTCAATTTAACAGTTCTTTCCTATATTAAACACACTTATGAGACTTCAAAAATCAGACTACTTCATACTGGCGGCGGCATTCTTCTCGTTCCTATTCTCCGTATCCCTATGGTTCGGGATTTTAGGTGAGGGTAATCGAGATACCGCTATCTTTGTCGGGCTTTGGGTGCCATCGATCCTTGCATTGGGGCTTTACGGAACCACTACACGTACAAAAATATGAGCAATTTAATCGTTTTTTGCGTCGGCGTAGTCGTTAGCATACTCGTTATCTACGGGATATTTACGCAGGTGGTCTCTGAGATGTACACCGCCCGAAGCCATGATAGATCCGAAGGCTCAAATTGAGAAACAGCGTTAACTAGCGACGGCGATCATCTGTGAATAGGCGTCCTCATCCAAAACGGTAATCCCTAGAGCCTTGGCCTTTATCAGTTTCGACCCAGCGTCGCTTCCCGCGATCACATAGCTTGTCTTTTTGCTGACCGATGATGACACGCGGCCTCCGCGGTCTTCGATGAGTTTAGCTGCCTCGTCGCGGGTGTAGTTTTCAAGTCTGCCGGTGAGGACAAAGGTTTTGTCGACGAAGCGTTCGTCGAGCATCGCGGCCGAGGCGGCGTCAGTTTCTGTTTTAACGCCCGCTTCTTTGAGGCGATCAACGAGGTCGCAGTTTAGCGGATCGCGGAACCATTCGTAAACGCTCTGAGCTACTGACAGGCCGATCTCGTGAATGTCGTCGAGTTCCTGTACGCTCGCTTCGGCAAGACGGTCGATGGAGCGGAAGCGATTGGCGAGGATCTTGGCGTATCGCTCTCCAACGTGACGAATATCGATGCCGTAGAGCAGACGCTGAAGGCCGCGTTCCTTGCTCGCCGCTATCTGGTCGATCAGATTCGTGCCGGACTTCTCGGCCATGCGTTCGAGCGAGGCAATCTGCTCAACGGTCAGCGAATAAAGATCTGCCACATCTTTGACCGAGCCGTTATCAACTAGGGTCTCGACCAGAACTTCGCCGAGGCCTTCGATGTCCATCGCCTTTCGCGACGAAAAGTAAAGAACACGAGCCTTCAGTTTCGCTGGACAGTTGTCATTTGTGCAGCGACGGACGGCTTCGCCTTCTGGTCGAAGAGCCGGAGAATTGCAAACCGGACAGACATTCGGAAACTCGAAATCGATCTCTGTCCCGTTTCGTTTGGATGCAACGACCGACAACACCTGCGGAATAACCTCACCGCTCTTTTCGATCATCACATAGTCGCCGATCTTTAGGTCGAGGCGTTTTATCTCGTCTTCGTTGTGGAGTGACGCCCGGGCGACGGTAGTGCCAGCTAGCAATGTCGGTTCGAGGTGCGCAACCGGTGTAAGAGCGCCGGTGCGGCCAACCTGAATGCCGATACCGAGTAGCCGTGTCGTCGCCTGACGTGCCGGATACTTATAAGCGATAGCCCAACGCGGAGCCTTTGTCGTCGTACCGAATTCGTCTTGTAAAGCCGTCGAGTTGACCTTTACAACCACGCCATCGATCTCGTAGTCGAGAGAGTCGCGAAGCGTCTCCATCCCAGCGACAAAAGCGGACAGTTCTTCAAAATTAGAGCAAACGCGGCGATGGGGATTTACATTAAACCCATTCCGGCCGCACCACTCGAAAACCTCAGCGTGGGTCGTAAACATCTTCGACGCTCCCGTAAAAGCGTCATACGGAAACATATCCAACCGACGCGAAGCGACGACAGCAGAATCGAGCATCCGCAACGTTCCCGAAGCCGAATTTCGTGCATTCGCAAACGTCTTCTCGCCCTGCATCTCAAGCTCGGCATTAATCCTTGCAAACTGCGTCCGCGACAACAACACCTCGCCGCGAACCTCCGCATGAACCGGAGCATCGACCTTTAGCCTTAACGGGATCGACCTGATCGTCTTAACATTCTGCGTGACCTCATCACCCTGCGATCCATCGCCGCGGGTCGCACCAGTTACCAGGATTCCGTTCTCGTAGTGCAGCGAAACGCTTAATCCGTCGATCTTTAGCTCTGCCACATAGTCGAGCTTTCGTCCCTCGGCCAACCTCGCGCACCGCTCCGTAAAGGCCTTCAATTCGTCGAGATCATAAGAATTATCCAGCGACATCAACGGCACGGTATGCGTAAACGGTCGTAAACTTGTCGCCTTACCACCAACCCGCTGCGTCGGGCTGTCCGGCGTGATGAATTCGGGATGCTCAGTTTCGAGAGTCTTCAGTCGTTCGAGAAGTTGATCAAATTCAAAGTCGGAGATCTCAGCGGCGTCGGATTGGTAATACAGATCGCTGTGCCGCTCAATCTCGGCTCGCAGATTTTCGATCTCTTTTTGAAATTCTGAACCCATAAAATCTAGCCCATAAATTCCGCGATCAAACGATGAAAATGATGGGTCCCCTGCTCACGCGTCGGCGAATACCTGCCGTGAGAATAATACCGCGACCGAATTCCCTTTTGCACGCTTTCTACGACTGCTTCGTCTTCCATCTCAACCCCGTGCAGGTCGGCTCCGGCGCTCGATTCGACCAGTGATTTGTCGCGAACATAATTGAGGAATTCGACGATCGTTTTTGATGGCGACACCGGACGGACTACGTTGAGCGAAATTCCCCACGGATAAAAATTGAACATCGTGTTCGGAAATATGAACAAGTATTGAGCGGCGATGTCCGTGTCAGTACCGGGAGCCGGAGCGACCGGGGCTTTCCCGCCCATCGACGACTTACGCCCCGTCTGCAATACCGAATACCGGAACGTCTCGGTCGTATAGCTACCATAATCGACAATCGCATTCAGCGATTGATGGACATACGGAATGTGAAATCCCTCAAGATAGTTCTCACAATACAACGCCCAGTGGGCGTCGATCTCGTATTCCCGCGTCGATGTGAGCATTAATCCGCCAACTGAAATTTCTCCGATCGCGTTCGTTGCATCCCCAGCAAACTCGCTGAACGCCCTGATCGGATCGAGCGATGCAAATCCAAACCCGAGCCACTCGGCAAACGGGATCTCCTTCAAATTGTCCGATTCTGACGGGAAATCTGCCACGCCTTCAAATTCCGGCATCGACAGAAATTTTCCGTCAAGCAAGAATCGCCGCCCGTGATAGCCGCACCTGATCAAATTCGCTTTGCACGGCACCTCGACCAGTATTTTCCCTCGATGCGTACAGACGTTAGATAGACAGCGGATCGAATTGTCGTTCCTAGACAGCAACAACGGCTCACCGAGCATCTCAGGCAAAATCGAAACCGGTTTCAAACTTTCAAAATCGTTCAGTTGACCGAGAAACTGCCAACTTCGAGCAAATATCTTTTCTTTCGACGCCTCAAACCACGCCGGATCGGTGTAAAAATCCGACGTGAGCGTGCTTGCTTTTTTGATGTCTGCGTCTATGCTCAGCGAAGTCATATTCGTCAAGAAAATCGTGAATGGTTTTAGTCTTTGGTCAACAAATATGTAGGTTTCTCGTCATTGCGTTCAAAGCCGCGACCGATCAGCCCATCCGCAAACGCTGCCTGAAACTCACCCCGAATGCGTATCTGCTCTGCGAGTGCCGCTGCCGGGTCGCTCATTACCAGGCCAAACCAGTCTGGCATGATAGAAATCCGCGCCGCTGCGTCGCGAGTCTCGACAAACTTCTCGCCAGTCACCAACGCCTCAACTTTTTCACTCTCAAGATGCCATTCCGCAAAAAGACGATCGCTCGCCAGGCCGATCTTTTGGCCCGGAGCGGTTGTATAATCGATGCCGTAAAAATTCACCTCGTATTCACTGACAATTGCTCCGAGTTTTTCCAGATTAAAGTAGGCATTGCGTGATTTTACCGGCTCAAATGTCCACTTTAAGTATCGGACGCCCTCGGCCAATGCGCGTGTTCGCTGTGCCCATTTCAAACGCCTTCCGATGCCGTAACTTTGGTATTCGGCAAGAACGGCGGTCATGTGCGAATAAAACGCCCGCTTGCCACGCATAAATGCCGGGACGCTCAGCACAAACCCGACCAAACACCCGCCGTCGTACGCCCCAAGCGTAAATCCACCGGCATTTTTCGTTACGATCAGGTGGCGAACAGGAGATAATTCGACTTCGGGCAGGGCAAATACATCACGTTGCAACTGAACGCACTCGGCGAGTTCTTGCAGCGTCTTACACTCTCGTATTTCAATATTTTCCGCCATTTTGATGTCCAAATGCTAACAAATCGACACGCCAAACGCGAAAAATACTTGTTAACTTTTACTCCCAGTATTTGTTATCATCTAAAAGGCGTCGCACTGCCATCTACCGCGCAAGCAGGTTTCCGTAATGACCCCGCATTCTGCATTAGAGACCGAAGGAAATTTCCTAATGCATCCGTTTGCCGAGCTGATCGCCGAGATCGCTCAGGCTCGGGTGACGGGCTCTCTGCGCGCGACCGACGGCGACAAAAAATGCGTGGTCTATTTCAAGAGCGGCCTCGTCGTCTTCGCGGTATCAAATGCACGCTCGTCGCGTCTCTTCGACATAATGATGCGAAGAAATAAGCTAGCCAAAGAAGACCTCGCCCAAATACCAAATTTTGCCAACGATTTCGAGTTTGCCGCGTTTCTAAAAGCAAAGAACTTTCTCACGAAGGAAGAATGCGACCGCCTATTTGCAGAACAGATCGAGGGCATCATTGTTGATATTCTCACTTGGGATTCCGGCGATTGGTCGTTCAGTTCGCTGGCCCGCATTCGCGACGGATTAGCTTACCAGATCAATACGACGCGTCTTTTGGTCGATTACGCCCGTACCCTCGCCGAGGATAAGATGCTTAAACGCTTCCGCAGTCTCGACGAACGTTTTGTCCGATCCTCAGTTTCAGAGTCCAGCTATGACCTGACGTCTGCCGAAGCCTTTGTTCTATCCAGATCGATCGATGGTGAGTTGTCGGCACAAGATCTCGTCCACGTTGCCGCCGTATCCGAAGCCACCGCCCTTCAACTTATCTACACACTCTGGCTCGGCGGCCTCCTCGATCGAAAAGACTGGCAAGCGGCGTTTTCCAAGGGTTCGATATCGGCAATGCGTTCGGCAAAGCTTGAGTTGAAGGTCGAGGCAAAATACGCACAGGTCACTCCGAAAGGCGTCGCCGCCCAAAAAGAATCACGCAAGGAAGAGATCGTTGAAGAGGTGAAACCGGTCGAGAATGTGATAACGCTGGAGGAATATCTAACCCGCGTCGAGCAGTCGGCGACGCATTACGACATCCTCGGCGTCGATACAAAAGCCGATACCGATGAACTAAAACGTGCGTACTTTTCGCTCGCAAAGATGTTTCACCCTGACCGTTTTCATTCTCAGGGAGGCGATCAGCTAAAGCGCGTGCAGAACGCGTTTACCTTGCTCGCACAGGCTCACGAGACGCTAAAAGCGGCGGACTCGCGAGAGGTTTACGACTACCGAATGCGCAAGGAACTGGCCGAACGTGAAAAACGTGAGGCGGCCGGAAATGTCGGGAACGCGAGTATTCAGGCAGAGCAGGCAACGCAAAATTTCGATCGCGGATTTAGCATTCTGATGGACAAAGACCCCGAGTCGGCACTGCCGTTCCTCGCAAGAGCAGCTCATTTTGCTCCCAGGAATGCCCGGTATCGCTCTTATTATGGCAAGGCTCTCGCCTTCGACGACAAACAGCGGCATAAGGCCGAGGGCGAGATGCAGGCGGCGGTCAAGCTCGATCCGGACAATCCAACGTACCGCATTATGCTCGCCGAGTTCTTTATTCAGGTAAACCTACTGAAGCGTGCCGAGGGTGAATTGGGCCGCCTGCTCGCCGTTTTCCCGAGTAACCGCGAAGCCCGCAACCTGCTCGATTCGATCAAGGCGAAGGCTTAGAAAAAGACTCTTGAACTTTACTGCTCGAAAGGCGAAACTAGATATGTGCAAAGTATTCTGCCCGAGCGAACTCAAACCGACGCAAAGCTTCTCGCTCTGTCCGAACGGATCGACGAATTTGAAGGCTACGCCCTGCCGCACGCCCGTCGTGTCGCCGCGATAGCTCTCTCGCTCGGCTCGTCATTTAATCTCGCCTCGCGTGACCGTTTCTTTCTGGAGCAAGCCGCGCTGATCCATGACGTCGGCGAGCTGACGATGAATCGCGAGTACATCCGTGCCCGCCGCGGCCTCAGCGTTGCCGAGCGTATCGACCTAGAACGCCATCCCGTGATCGGCGAACAGGAGGCCGCCAAACTCGGCCTGCCACGCGGTGTTCAACTCATAATACGATGGCATCACGAGTGGTGGAATGGCGGCGGATATCCAGATGCGATCGTCGGCGATCAGACGCCTCTCGCGGCGAGGATCTTGCGAGTCGCGGACACCTTTGCGGCGATGACGGGCTCGCGGCCCTTTAGAGTTTCGCTTTCAAACGAGGACGCAAAAAAATATCTTACCGAGTGGGCCGGGATCGAATTTGATCCGATGGTCGTCAAAACGTTCTTGACGCTCGACCTCCGCGAAGCCGAAGCTCCGGTCGCCACACACCGTTCGCCGTCGGCTGACCCTTTCGAAGACGGATTCTCATTGATCTGATGGTTGGACAAACAAAAAATTCACCAAAAAGCTGGCTCGCGTTCGACCTCAACGTCCTTCGCCGCCTCACGTTCACGACGGTCGCACTGCCGTTCGCCGATCAGCCGGCTCTCGGCGCCTATCTGAAGCGTTGGAACGCTCGCGTTCTCGCAAATGACCCGGTCCAGTCCGTCTGGGCTCGCTCATTGTCCGAGATCACGAACAACGGTCAGAAGCTTTCGGTCGACGAGGTCGATGCCGTCCTTGAAGATGCTTACGTGCCCGGATATCGGCTGAAGAATGAATCGTTGAGTGTGTGGTTTAGTGAAGTCGACGCGTGGTGGTTTGATAATGTCCGCCGAAACATCGACCGCCTGCCGTCGCAAATGTCGCAGGCGATCGCGTCGAGCATTGTGATGGCGACCGGCGACTATGCGATGTCGTTCACAGAGGAAAACCGCGAACTCCGGCAACCGCTTTCGTCCGTCTTCAAACGCCTCTGGTCCATTCAACCTGAGTCTTTCAACAACGGCCAGAGCAATGTCTCGACCAACAAGAACGCCGACGATTTTCTCGCCGAGACACCGGCAGAACTGATGTTTCTCCGCCTTCCCTCGGCACACGCTCAGAATCTGCGAACCTATCTCGGCCGTTCCGCATGGCGGGAAGAATGGCTTCGCGGCGGAAGTGCATTCTGGGACACTCTCGAAGCCGCAATGTCGGGCAAACTCGGAGCCGCGACCGAGACAAAATCCCAATACCTACACCTCCTCGAAGGCACCCTCCGCCGAGCCTCGCATATCAAACAATGGGCCATCGCCCACGTCGAACACGGCTTTATCCAAACCCAGGACATCGTCGACACCGTCGCCTCGATCCGGAAAGTTAATACCGTTTACACAAAGGATTTCTCGGAATTAACCGGGACGAAAGCGGTAATAATTACTGCCTAGAACGTCGGACAGGCAGCCTGGCCCGCCGCCACACTAACGCTTGACAATACTACCGTGATGCGTTAGTATTTTGTCATGCCGATCCGATCGTTTAGATGCGGGCTGACAAAGCAGTTGTTCGACGGTAAACGCGTTCGCCAATTCGTAAATATCGAGGCGGTCGCAATGCGTAAGTTGGCGATGCTAAACAGGGCGGCGGCGTTTGACGATCTGCGAGTTCCGCCGGGAAATCGCCTTGAAGCGATGAAAGGTGATCGCGTCGGCCAATTCAGTGTCCGGATAAACGACCAATATCGGATCTGCTTTGTCTGGACTGCCGTCGGGCCCGAGGAAGTCGAGATCGTCGATTACCACTAATGGAGAGATGTTATGCGTAAAGTTCCCTACCCACATCCGGGCGAGATCCTGCTTGAGGAATTTCTCAAGCCGATGGGCATCACGCAGTATCGTCTGGCGAAGGAGATCGGTGTTTCGCAACGGCGGATCGGCGAGATCGTCGCCGGGAATCGATCAGTAACCGCAGACACAGGCCTTCGGCTTTCGCGTTTTTTCAGGATGTCCGAAGGCTTTTGGACTGGGCTGCAGATGGATTTTGATGCTGCTAGAGCGAAAGATTCGCTTGGTAAAACCCTCGCCGGGATCAAACCGTGGGCCCTTGCTCCGGAAGGTGCGGCGTAGTTTTCCTTTCTCGAATAAACCAAACCACCCCCGCCAAAGCCGATAGCAGCCCCGAAAATATCGTCAACGTCTGCGGCGTGATGTAGAACATCAGTCCGCTCGAGACGTAACTCGACATGCCAAAGACAGTCAACTCCGCCCCGCGTTCGAGTGTCGAGAGGCGGCCGCGGATGTAGTCGGGCAGGCTGCGCTGGAACATCGTTTCCTGCACCGCGTATTCGACGCCCACTATTGCTCTCGAAACAAAAGCAACAATCGAAAACGACAGGAGCGTAGGCATAAAACCGCCCACCGCGAACAGCACTCCGTGTGCGATCAGCGTCCATCCGATGAAGCCGTGATTCCAGCCTTTCCGGTCAAGAAAGGTCGAGGTCCGATGTGCAATAAGCATCCCGACCGTGAGGCCAAGGCCCGTCGCTGTCCACAGAAGAGCAACCGCCACATCCGGATTCCACCCCTCAGTTCCGGCAAAATAAACGCCGCCGATCCGCTCATAGATGACATTGATGAAACCACCACCGGTTGCCCAGATCATGTTCATCGTGAGGATTGTCAGGGCAAAATGATTCTTGACCGCATAACTCAGGCCTTCGCGAAGCTCGGTCAGAAACGAAGCGCGCGGGTCAGCTGTAACAAAATTCGGCTGCTCAGATGGAGGCGTTTGCTTACGTCGGAATCTCATCGAAGACATTCTCGACGCAGTCTTTTCGTCGCGGGTTGCTTCCTCGGGAATTAACCAAACGGTGTAGGCCGAGACCAGGAATGAAACAGCGTTGATGATAAATGCGATCTCATACCCAAACGCCGCGGAAGCCCAACCACCAAGCGCAGACCCGACCGCCATCAGCAAGAACCGCGTCGAAAACAGCAACGCGGTCCCCGCGAGCAGGCCTTCTTTACCGGTCAGATTAGGAGCCGCCGCGTTCTTCGCACCGTCAAAGAACGCTCCGGTCGTATGCAGCAAGATCGTCGCGACATACGCGATCCACAGATCACTCGCGTCATTCACCAGCAAAAATGACAACGCGATCGCAAACCGGGCAAAATCCGTTGCGATCATCACCTGTCGGCGCGAAAACCTGTCGACGAACGTTCCGGCAATGGGCGAAGCCAACGCAAACGGCAGCAGCCTCGCCACAAAAAACAACCCCGCCGCCGTCGGCGACGCATCCGACACAAGGCGCACCAATCCCAGACCGGCAATAAAATTGAACCAGTTACCAAGCTCCGAAATAAATTGCCCGGCCAGCAGATTGCGAAAATTCCGATTCCCGCGGATCAACTCACCATAGGTCAGCGAACGCATCTAAATAGGATAAACGGTCGGAGAAGATGGAACAACGGATTAACGCAGATTAACGCGGATAGAGAAAAAGCTCGAAAATCTGTGTTAATTCGCGTTAATCCGTTGTTTCATCTCTTCTGGGTTGAACACATTTCTTCACGACCCGGATCGTATTGCAGTGAATATCCACCGTATCCTCGATTCTTTCCGCATACCCGCCGCTCATCGTGGTGACGATCGGGATTCCTTCGGATTTTGCGAATTTTAGTACGGCCTCGTCGCGCCGTCGGAGGCCGGCTTTGGTCAACGCAAGGCGGCCGAGGCGGTCGTTTTCGTATGGGTCGGCTCCGGCGAGGTAGAAGATGATATCGGCGTCGTGCAGACGGATGCGATCGAGGGCGTGTTCGAGAGTGTCGAGATATTCCGCATCTCCGGTGCCGTCGGCGAGTTCGATATCGAGCCGTGAGGTTTCTTTGAAGAGCGGAAAATTCTTCGCCCCGTGCATTGAAAATGTGAATACCTCGGGCGAATCCTGAAATATGAACGCCGTCCCATTGCCCTGGTGAACGTCCAGATCAATGATCAAAAATCGCGAAGCAAGCTTTTCCCTCTGCAACACACGGATCGAGACCGCTACATCATTCAACACGCAAAAACCTTCGCCCCGATCAGGAAATGCATGATGCGTGCCACCCGCGAGATTCGACGAAACGCCATCGACCAAAGCACGCCGCGAAGCATTGATAGTCCCCGATATTGCATGAAACGAGCGCCTCACCAACGCCTCCGACCACGGCAAACCTAACTTTCGGATCTCCTTCGCCGTCAGCGTTCCATTTGTCAGCCGGTCGATATAATCTTCGGTATGCACGAGCAGCAGATCGTCGCGGTCGACACGCTCGGGAGCGATGATCTCATCGGGCAGCAAAGTCCCTTCGGCAACTAAAATATCCCGTGCGATCTCAAATTTTCGTATCGGAAAAACATGGCCTTCACCGATGTCGGCGTAGTAGTAGGGTGAGTAAAAAATGCTGTACGGCATCGAGTAGATGTTAGCGAAGGACCGCACCGCTCACAAATCAAAAAAAGAAAGGCCGCGAATTTCGCGACCCTTCCATAGCACCTCCCGGAGTGCCTCACACGGTAACCGCCTTCATCAGACCACAGGTCGACGGCCCGTTACGAGCTGTACGATAAGTACTACCAAAGCCACCGCGAGTAGAATGTGGATCAAACCACCGACCGACGCCCCCGCAAATCCAAAACCGAGAGCCCACATGATCAACAAGATCAAGATAATTGTCCAAAGCATCGTTGTTCCCCCTATTCTTAACCAAAATGACGAGCTTTCCAGCCCGATTGATTAGATAATATCGGGATTTTGCAGGCCTGTCGGTAAGCCACTATACAATGCGGATTTTCGGCTATTCTCTGCGGTATCTGCGGGCTTTGCGTGAGTCAGGGGGCATCGTGTGTGTGCGGGCCGATGCCGGTGTGCAATTTTGAGAGTCTATCGAGTGCTCTCGATCTCGTCTGCGTTTGGGTCGATCTTCTGAGGAAACCTTTCGTCGCTTTCATCTAAATGTAGGGCACTGCTAGAAGCGGACGGTTACGCCTGCCTGAATAAGCCGCGGACTCGACGGGAGTATCCCTCGCGAGCGGTCGACGATGAATATGCGGTCGAAGAGGTTTTTCGCGGTAACGAACAGAGTGGATCTAAGGCGCTCGATCCGGTAATTCATCGTCGCATTCCAATACGTCTGGGACGCGATCGCACCGCGTTGGCCATTCGAAGTCGGATTCGTGGTGTTCAGATCATCCGCGAATTGGCTGTCGACATACACGTTCTCTGCAAATGCGTTGAATCCGTTCGGATGAGAATAGCCGAAGCTAGTCGTCAGCAGATTCTCTGGTGCGTACGGGAGGCGGTT
>JANNWQ010000375.1:0-2256 GCA_031408595.1 Acidobacteriota bacterium
ATGCGTCGCCATCGAGAGCCAGTTTCTCGATGATCGGGCCGCCCGGATAGCCGAGTTCGAGCATCTTCGACACCTTGTCAAACGCTTCACCCGCCGCGTCATCGCGTGTTCGCGAGACGACCTTATACGAACCGGCCTCAGGAACATGAAAGATATTTGTATGCCCGCCCGAGACGATCAGAGCGAGTGCGGGATACTCGATCGGCGGATTCTCGAATATCACGGAGAAAACATGCCCCTCAATATGATTGACCCCGACAAACGGAATACCGAGCGAAAACGCCAACGCTTTCGCATAGCAAACGCCCACCAGGAGCGAACCGATCAGCCCCGGCCCTTGCGTAACGGCGATGGCGTCTATGTCCACGAGCTTTAGGCCCGCACGCTCAAGAGCCTCGTTGACGATGGGCTCGATCTTCTCCAGATGCTCACGCGAAGCAAGCTCCGGCACCACACCGCCCCACGGACGATGCATGTCTATCTGCGAAGCGATCACCGACGACAATATCTCTTTGCCATCCCGCACAACCGCCGCAGCAGTCTCATCACAAGAACTCTCGATGCCAAGCATCAGCATACGTCTAGCTTACCACCGCAGAACGCGGACGCCCTCGTCCGCCTCAGGGCGGACGAGGGCGTCCCGTTTCGTACAAACTACTTCATCCCAAGATTCTTATAAAGAAATCCGTAGATGTCGGCTAGTTCTTCGATCTGTTTCGAGGTTGGCTTGCCCGCTCCGTGGCCCGCTTTGGTCTCGATGCGGATCAAAACTGGAGATTTGCCGGCCTGAGCGTGTTGCATTGCGGCAGTGTATTTGAAGCTATGTGCCGGGAATACACGGTCGTCGTGATCGGCTGTGGTGACGAGGGTCGCGGGATACTTAGTTCCCGGTTTGGCCTGATGATAGGGCGAGTAGGCGTAGAGGGCTTTGAAATCGGCGGGCACCTTTGGATCGCCGTAATCCGATTTCCAGAAAGCTCCGACGGTGAACTCGGTAAACCTGACCATGTCCATCACGCCGACCGCGGGCAAAGCGGCACCGAACATATCCGGATGCTGATTAAGCACGGCCCCGACAAGCAGGCCGCCATTGGAGCCGCCCTGTATCGCCAGCTTCGGCGTCGAGGTGTACTTGTTTGAGATCAGCCACTTCCCTGCCCAGGCAAAATCGTCAAACGTGTTCTGCTTATTCAGACGCGAACCGCCCTGCCACCATGACTTGCCGTATTCGCTGCCGCCGCGAATACTTGCGACCGCGTAAATGCCGCCCATCTCCATCCACGCGATACGCGAGATCGAAAATCCGGGCGTCTGCGGGATATTGAAACCACCGTAGCCGTAGAGGATCGTCGGGTTCGAGCCATCGAGTTTCAGCCCCTTCTTGTGCGTGATGAACATCGGCACCTTCGTTCCGTCCTTGCTCGGATAGAAAACACGTTTTACCTCGAACTGCGTTGGATCGACCTTTGCACCCGCACGGCGAAACATCGTGCTGCGGCCGGTCTTCATATCGTATCGATAGATCGTCGGCGGCTCGTTAAAGCTGCTGTAGGTGTAGAACGTCTCGTGATCTTTACGCCGTCCGCCAAATCCGCCGGCCGATCCGATGCCCGGCAGCTCGACATCGCGTACGAACTTGCCGTTCGTCTGGTAGATCTTGAAATGCGTTGAGGCATCCTTGAGGTAATTGAGCACGAACTGATCGTTGATGAACGACACGCCGTTCAGCGTATCGGCCGATTCCGGGATGACGTCGGTCCAGCCCTTGTCGATAGCGAGTGCGTCCACCTTTACGACCTTGCCGCGTGAAGCGTCCTTGTCGGTGCGAAAATAGAACGTCGAGCCGTCGTTGCCGATGAACGAGAAACTGCTGGCACGATCGGTCACGAGCGGCATGATCGGAGATTTTTGCATGGTCAGGTTCTTGAAATAGACCATGTTCATTCGCTCGGTGCCCTTTGTGATGCTGATGATCAGCCAGTTTCCGTCCTCGGTCACGCCGCCGCCCATGGTGAGTTCGCCGTCATCGGGACGCTCGTAAACGAGCTGGTCCTCCGACTGCGGTGTTCCAAGTTTGTGAAAATAAAGCTTCGGGAACTTGTTCGCACCTTTGAGCTCTGCTCCCTTCTCCGGTTCGGGATAGCGGGAATAGAAAAAGCCGGAGTTGTCCTTGATCCACGAGACGCCGCCCTGTCGATTCGGGGCGAGCGTGTCGGGCAGGTATTCGCCCGTCTCGGTGTTCATTATCCGCCACGA
>JANNWQ010000376.1:0-5698 GCA_031408595.1 Acidobacteriota bacterium
GCCGGATCTCGTTCGGAAAACACGCGAAACGAATCGCCATCGACATTGATCATGCCGTCACCGGATGTGATCGTTTGATCGAGATTGCCCATCACCGAATCGTATTTGAGCAGGTGCGCGAGCGTTTTTGTATCGGTGAGGTCGTTGACCGCGACGAGATCGATGTCTCCAGAGCCGAGCCACGTCCTGACTACCGAGCGGCCGATTCGGCCAAATCCGTTAATACCAACTTTGATACCCATTATCTAAAATATCCTCCGTAAAAAGTGCATTTATTAAATGATTGAAGATACCGCAAATCCGGGCGAGATTCAATTTGTCGCCGAAACGTTGCCATCAAACAGATTGTTGAAACAAACAAAAAATCAAAGTCGTAGTACCAGTTTGAGTTTTTAGCATTTACAAATAAAATCAAGTGTTTAGCGACGGAGCTAGCCATAATGAAATCATCGCGACTGCGCAAATTCTTGTTCATCACCATTATGACCGTGTCCGGCACGGCAAGCGCTACTGCGTCCGCGCAGGAACCGGCCCAGACCGCGACAGCCGCGCCCGAGAATATCGTTGCGAAAGTCGAGATCGTTGATCCATCGGTAGCGATCCGAAAGTTTGCGCGGCTGGCCAGCGACAATTCGGTGGCGCTCGCTCGAGTGGGCGTTCAGACGGCTCAGCCGATCTCGCTCAGCCTGAGCGATGCGATACGCCGGGCGCTTGAGAATAATAGTATCGTCGAGATCGCACGGGGCGATGTGCGGTTGGCGGAGACGCAGATCCGTTCGCTGCTGGGGATATACGATCACGTTTTTACGGCGACACCAAATTTTTCACGAAACTCGACGACCGGTTCCGAAGCTACAAGCGATTTTCGAGTTAATTCGAATCTGACCAAGAACATTCAGAAAGGCGGTGGAAACTATCAGTTCTTTTTCAACAACAGCCGCACCGAGAACGCCTTCGCGCAGGCACAAGTGACCTCCGGTAACGCAAGCGGCGGCAGTGCTATCTACTCGTCCTCGGTCGGTTTTAATTACAACCAGCCGTTGATGCGTAATTTCCGCATCGATAATACGCGTCGGAATATCATCATCGCCCGCAAACGCCTCGATCAGACCGAAGCCGATTTTCGTCTACAGGCGACAACGACGATCACGAGCGTTCAGCTCGCTTATTGGGATTATGTGTTCGCTCTTCGTAACCAGCAAAACGAGGTCGCGAACGTCAATCTGGCAAAAGAAAATCTACGGCAGATCGAGGCCCGCATCGAAGCCGGTGCGGCAGCACCACTGGATCGTGCAGAAGTGGTGACGGAATTGGCCAATCGCGAAGGTAGTTTGCTATTGGCGACACAGACGGTCGCTACGGCGGAGAATGCACTTAAGCAATTTCTTCTCCGCGATTCGCTCTCGCCGGAATGGCGGCAGACATTTGTGCCGACGGACAAGCCGGCGTTCAATCTCGACGCGATGAGCCTTGATGATGCGATGAAGGACGCGATGGATAATCGGTTCGAACTGAAACGTCTAAAATTAGAGCGTGAGATCAATCAGGAAGATATCAAGTACTTTAAGAATCAGACGAAACCTCAGATAGATCTAAATACGACGTTTTCGCTCGATGGCATTTCGCGTAGCGGAACGAGTACCGCGACAACGACGAATCTGATCACCGGAACGGCTGACCTATTTCTTTTTAATGGGCTAAACGCGACTCGAACCACCACTGGCCTGCCGCTGCTTATCAACCCGTCACTGGTAATTCCCGCATCGCCGTCGTATCTATTTGGCGGATTCAATCGTTCGCTGGCAAATGTTTTCCGCAGCGACGCCCCGAACTTCTCGATCGGCGCGACGATCTCGTTTCCGTTCCGAAATCGCACCGCGAAGGCAAACCTAGACGTAGCCAAGATACAGGAAGAGCAGCTACTTGCCCAAACGCGAGGGCAGGAGAAGTCGGTGATCGTTGAAGTGCGAAACGCGGTCCAAGCCGTCGAGACGACGCGCCAGCGTGTTCTCACCGCTCGTCGTGCCCGCGAGAGTGCCGAGATCCAACTCGAAGGCGAAAGGAAGCTGTACGAAAACGGACGCTCGACTACGTTTATTCTATTTCAGCGTGAAAATTCGTTGACCAACGCACGCAACGCAGAAATCCGGTCCGAGACCGATTATAACAAAGCTCTGTCCGATCTACAGCGAGTGACGTCGACGGCTTTCCGAGCCAACAACATCACGATCTCCTCACCGCTCGATCCGAGATAACGACCTTTTATCCATCTACTTTTAGGGTGCCGCATTCTGTGGCACTTTTAGTTTTAGCTCAACTCTGCCAGAATCTTACCGATGGAGATCTCGGCCGTGATCATTACCGGTAATGAGGAGAGCAAGATTGCTGACGCTATTTTGTCGGTGAAATGGGCTGACGAGATACTAGTTGTTGATTCGGAAAGTGTTGACAGAACGGTAGAAATTGCTGTTTCACTTGGAGCTACGGTCATTTCCCGTCCATGGCCTGGCTTTTCCGCTCAGAAGCAGTTTGGTGTAGATTCTGCCAAATTTGATTGGATCTTTAGTCTGGATGCTGATGAGCGGGCTTCTCCCGAACTCGCCACTGAAATTCGGAATATTAGAGCTTCCGCGAGCGAGCCAACCTCTGCCGGTTTCCGTGTACCAAGATTGTCATATTACATGACCCGCAAGATCCGGTATTCCGGCTGGTATCCCGATTGGCAATTGCGTCTATTCGATCGTCGAAAGGGCCGTTGGAGTGATTCGCTCATCCACGAATCATTTACTCTAAATGACGGCGAGTCGGCGGGCAGGCTTCAATCGGATCTCATCCATTTCACCATCGACAATGCGAGTGAGCATCACAGACTGATCGGAGAACGATATGCACCACTCGCCGCTCGACAGATGTTTGACCGGGGCAGTCGAACAACGCTTTTGCGGCTCGTGACCGCAGCTCCCATCGCATTTCTGACATCATTCGTCCTGAAAGGAGGTTTTATGGACGGTTTGCCCGGATATTGTATTGCCCGCTTTGCCGCTCATCATGCATTCCTGAAACATTTGCTGTTATGGGAACTACAACATGAAATGCCTGGCGATGATTCTTAGGAATTACAACTATTTATCAGCTAGGGTCATCAAAACCTTTCAAGAACACCAGTTTTGGTTTATATTAATTTTATGGCATGTCGGTATAGCAAATACATTTGGCTCATTCCGGTAGCGTTCGGTTTCTATTCATCCACGCTTGCTCAAAAAGGCGTCGATCCGCAGACCCAAACGATCAAAGACAACGGTAACACGGTCACAACGCGGGGCAATGATGTCACGCGCTCGTTCGATTGGGGCAAGGGAAAGACCAAAGTTCGCGGAATGCTGGCGAACCCTTACAAACTCAACTCGCGGCGCGACGTCTTGATCGAAACTATCGTAGATACGCTTCGCGAGAAAAAGATCGTTGTCGATGACGCTTCGTCCAGGCCAAAAGACGGAATTATCGTTACTCAGCCTTTTGTCTTCGCAAAAGGGGCGGTCATCACCCAGAGCGAACTAGGCCGCTACGCCATCCTTGAATCGACGCAATCAGCTTGGACGCGTGCGCAATACACGCTCACGATCGAGGTGCAGTCGATCGACGGCATTCAGAATAACGTCACCGTCAACGCCAAGGTTGAGGGCCGTGCGGGCAACGGTTTGGTGTCCGAATGGGTCACGGTTCGCAGTTCTGGTTTCGCTGAGGACGAGTTTTTGGCAAAGCTGATTGAGGCCGTGACGGGCGTTTCGCCAAACCCGGTTCAAGACACAGACAAACCGTAAAACGATTATTTGCAGTATGTTTTACCGCTCCTCACAATTTTTCCTTTCCTTCGCGTTGATCTTTACATTCGCGTTCTTCGTCTCTGCTCAACAAGATCCTTCCGCTTCGGTTTTGCCTAAGCCGACGAACAACGACGACCATCCAAAAAGCTTTAGAGAAACGCTCGAAAAGATGCGCATCGACAAGGAGAAGAGAGATTATCAGGAGATGCTCGATCGGGGAGCCGAGGTTCTCAAGATCACGGAAGAGTTGGAAAAAACTGTAGAGAAGAGCGGCAATCTCACGGAACGTGACCATGCCAAGGTCGCATCGGTCGAAAAACTCGTAAAAAAGATTCGGGGAGAACTAGGCGGTGACGATGAAGTTGACGACAATGAGGCTCGCGATGAAGTACAGAAAAGCCGCCTTTCACCCGGCGAAGCGGTAAGATCTCTCCGAAAAGCGACTGTCGCGTTGCTCGACGAGCTGAAAAAGACCACGCGGTTCTCCATCTCGGCCGCCGCGATACAAAGCTCGAACGCAGTACTTCGTGTGGCGAGATTTTTGAAACTGACAAATTAGTTCTGCCGTTATCTCAGATGGAATCGATCCGCATCCTAGCTCTATTTCTTGTCACGAATTTCCTTTCCTTTCCTCTTATCGCTCAAAATGATGAAACTATAAGCGTCGATGCCTCGATCGTTGTGGCCAACGTCTCGGTCACGGACTCGAACGGCAAATCTGTCACGGGGCTCGAACGTCGGCTGTTCAGGATATTCGAAGACGGCGTGGAACAAAAGCTCGAGTCGTTTAGCTCGGAAGAGACGCCGTTTGCGGCGGTGATCTTGCTAGATACATCCGGTAGTATGGAAGGCCGTGTGTCGCTGGCCAGATCAGCGGCTATACAGTTTTTAGACGGACTGAGAGCGGACGATTTTGTCGCTATTTATAATTTTGATTCTAAAGTAAAGCTCGTCCAGGATTTTTCGAATAGTCGCGATATTCGCGATCAGGTGTATGACCTGAAATCCGACGGAATGACGGTCCTTAACGACGCTGTTTACAAAGCCTCAGAGTTACTTTCCGCGAGGCCCGAAAAGCGTAGGGCGATCATTGTACTATCGGATGGAGCTGACACCATGAGCGGCAAGAGCACAGACAAGGCATTGCAAAACGCTCTTGCTGCCGGAGCGACGATATACACGGTGGATATGTCATCTGTCAGTGACAACAGCGTCGGACGGAGGACAAATCAGAGCGTATTAAAGAATTTTGCCGAGAAAACCGGTGGGAAATTTATCGCCACGCCCGGGGGACAAGCGATGCGCGAGGCGTTCAAATCAATAGTGGGCGAGATCGGTGTGCAATACACCTTGGCGTATTCGCCACTGAATATACAAAAAGATGGAAAATGGCGGGCGATAGAGGTCCGCGTTACACGACCAAATCTCAGCATTCGTACACGGAAAGGCTACAAGGCTCCAAAGAAGTAAGAGTTACGCGTTTACGCGTGATCCTGCGTACGCATTTACGCCTAAACCCATAACTCTTACGCCTATTTACTCGTCTTATTTCTCTTTTTATCCTGATACCGGGCGATCGCGAGATCGATCAACTCATCAATAACCTGCGGGAATGGCTTCCCGCTTCCCGCCCACATTTTCGGGAAACCCGAGGCATCGGTTAGGCCGGGTAGCGTATTGATCTCGTTGACGAGCAAAGCTCCATTGTCGTTTCTTAGGAAAAAATCAACCCGAGCGAGGCCCGAACCATCAACCGCCTTAAATGCAGTCACTGCCATTTTCTTGATCCTTGCCACCAATTCATCCGAAACCGGAGCGGGCACGACGAACTCGTTGTTTCCAGTTCCCGAGTATTTTTCGGTGTAATCGAGAAA
>JANNWQ010000377.1:0-4201 GCA_031408595.1 Acidobacteriota bacterium
GGTAAGTGATGAACTGTGAAGAATTTCAGGAAATTGTTGAACGCGACCCGGGTCGAGCGATCGATCTTGACGTCGAAATGGATGCTCACGTGAAGAACTGCACGCCCTGCGGCAAGGAATTTGAATCTTTACGCGAGATAAGCAGACGTTTGGCTGCCGCTACCGGGTCTTCGGCGGAGTTTCAGATCGATCCGGCGTTCAGCATTGGATTAGAGCGGCGGCTGAAAGCGGAGTTTTTCGCCGCTGACAGCAAGGATAATCGCTCTAAGCTTTCCTGGGCACGGATATTCGTACCTGCGATGGCGGTTTTGGTACTCGCACTGGGCCTCGGAGTTCTATTTATAAATAAAACCAGCACAGGTGAGGTCGCAAACAGCTACCTCTCGAAAGGCCTGGCCGAGATCGGCACCATCGTTGCCGGCAACCACGTCTATTGCACACTCGAAAAGCTCGGGATGTGGGAAACACTCGCCCATACCGATTACCCCGACAAAGCCAAATATACCGAAACCGTAGTCGCCGCCTTAAAAGCCAACTACTCGGAAGGCGTTCAGCTCATCAGCGTACACGATTGCGCCTTTGAGGGTAAGGATTTTAGACACGTTATCCTTAGGAACGGCTCAGAAGTTGTCTCAGTGTTTCTCGACAAAAGCGATGTCGTCGCCACAGGCAAGGAAAATCTCACCTTAGCGATAGTCAGCGGCGTGGAAGACGGATTTCAAATCGCCAGTTTTACCAATAACGAGCGGCTCGTATTTATCGTGTCCAAACTATCCGAGACGGAGAACCTGACGATTGCCAGATCACTCACGTATTCATTAGGCCAGATCTGATCACCTTAGAAGTTACCGCGAATACAATTCCAACCGATCAGCCGCTTTGAAGAGCATGTAGCCGATGAGGCAGGAGAAGACTACGGAGAAGTAGAAGGTGAAGAATGCGCCGATGAAGGTGGCGGGGAGGTTCCCGACGGAGGGCAGGTCGAAGGCGTTGAAGATGGTGTGGAGGACTGTGCAGATGACGCCGGACATAACCACGATGACGAAGCCCATCGCGAGCAGCTTTAGGTAGTCGGTACCGAGGCGTTTGATGGTGTCGATGCCGACCAGCGGATTGACCGTCGCCGCGAACGAACGCGTATATCCCGCGACCGTACACGCCGCCGGGAAATAGAACAAACCCCAAAGCAGCGTAATTCCACCGAGCACGAGGAACAACATTCCATAGCCGAGGATCTGTTGGAACATCGCTGCCTGCTCTTTCGCTTTGGTCTCGGGCGACGGGCCGATGATCGATTCGGCCTGAGCTTTGCGGTGCTGGTTGATCAGGTCGTTGGCGTCGGCGACCATTGCTTCGGTGTCCTGGCTGTAGGTGTTCGCACCGGTTGCGGCGTCCCGGTTCATTAGAGTCTCGTCGGGAACTTCGCCGGATTCGATCGCTTCGACGCGACGCTGCTGCTGATTGGCATCCTTGCCAATGATCTCGCGAACGCGTTCGCTCTGCTGCGCGGCGTTTGCGGCGAGCGGCAGGCCGGGGCTGATCGTTCGTGCGGCGTCAGACTTAACTCCGTCGAAGCCGCTCTTGACCGTGCCCGCGACCAGGAACACCGCGATCAATCCAACTAGCAACAGCGGGCCGAACGAAGAGATATACACGCCGACGCTCAGGAAGAACGGATGCACGACGTCGTCCCAGATCGAGAAATCGTCGAATGACGGCATGAAGTTCTCGTCGAGCTTGCCTTGCGAGAAATTGTCCGCGACATTGCTGATAATGCCGAAGGTGAGCATATTCGCTAGCATCACGCAGAACAGCGCCGACGACATCATAAAGATCCCGCCGAACGATCCCGCTCCCTGGCCAAGTGAGATCAGCGCGTACATCACGGCACCCATGATCAGGCTGACCTTGAATTTGAACGGGTGAGCAAATGCGTTCGCGAGATCAGCAAAGCCGAAACCTTGGGTTGCAGCGTGTGAGAGCTTTTGCGTTTCCTTGCGAGTCTCGACGACCTTCGCGACCGAATTGCACATCGCTCCGCAAAATGGACAGATCTTGACTGAGCTGCCGTACGAGGTCGGGCAGGCTTTGCAGAAGAAGTTCGCGCACGTTTCGCACAGATACTCGGCTGGAGCGTCGCCATGGACGCTGCACAATTCGCCAACCTGAGGCGTCACGGGCGGCGGGGGGTTGACAAATTCGCGGGTCGATTCCGAAACGCCCAATATCTCGGTGTTGGTCGTCGTAATTACCGGAGCAACTGGTTCCGAGGCGTCTTTTGCATTAAAGAAATCGATAAGCGTCGGAACTTTTCCAGCTTCGATCCAGCGGAGATTTCCTTTTCGGACGCGATCGATACGCAAAAGCGAACCCTCGGCGATCCACGCTTTCATCTCGTCGAAGCTGGTGTCGTAGATGTTACCGCCGGCCTCGACCTGCCATGTTTCGTCGTTTGGTTCGATATTGTCCATGACGTAATTTCCATCGCGGGTAGCAGCTCCCCGGTCGCTACTGCTCCCGGAACTGACTTACGCGACCATCAGCTCGAGAATCTCCTCTTCTTCCTGGACCAATTCGGGTGCGGGAGCTTCGGGTTCATCAGCAACTGTGGCGGCGCGTTTGGTCGCCAGTTGGCGGACGATTCCATTGGCGACCTCGCCGGCATTGCATGCGACGATGAGAGCCTCGACGACGTCAGATTGATAACGCGTTCCGACGAAGCTGCGAAGGCGTTCGAGCGCGGGCTGCAATTCCATGCCTTTCGAATAAGGCCGATCGATCGTCATCGCATCAAATGTATCGGCGACGGACACGATCTTGGCTTGCAGAGGAATCTGCTCGCTTGTCAGGCCTTGCGGGTAGCCTTGGCCATTGACCATCTCGTGGTGCATGTACATTCCCGGCAAGTATGGCTCCATCGCGGGTATCTGCGACATTATCTTGTAGCCGCGCATCGGGTGCGTCTTCATGATCTCAAACTCCGCATCCGTCAATGCGGCAGGCTTCTTGAGAATGCTGTCATCGATAGCGATTTTGCCGACGTCGTGGAGCAGGGCGGAGATGCGTAGAGTTTCGAGTTCGTCGGCAGGAAGGTTCATCCGCTTGCCTATGGCAACGGAGATACGAGCGACGCGTTCGCTATGGCCGCGGGTGTATTTGTCTTTGCCGTCGATCGCGGCAGCGAGAGCCTTTACCGTACCGACGAAGAGTTCGCGATTTTCTTGAGCAGCTTTGGCGAGATTGGCGATCTGATCTTCGATCTTGCCGCTCATGAAATTAAAAGTCTCAGCGAGCGTTCCAACCTCTGTGATATTCTGTGTACTCACGCGACCCGAATAGTCTCCGTCTGCGATCTGTTTCGCGGCAGCTACGAGCCGCATGACTGGCGACGTGAGATAACGCGATAATACAAATCCAGCAACCAAGGCAAACAGAGCGAACGCCATGCTGATAAGCCAGGTTTGATTTCGCATCTCGCCCACCGACGCAAGGGCGTGAGCCTCGTCCTGCATCGCGATCACACCGACGTCAAAGCCATCCGCAACCGCCGCAGTCGAATATGCACCGATCATTTCGTGGCTCTTTTCATCGAATATCGCGGTGAACGGCACAAGTGCGGATTGAACCTTCAAGCCGGATTCCAGCCATTCGTCAACGATCTTGAGGTCGACCATTGGCTTGCGATCACGGGCAACCGCGGCATCCGGGTGAAAGATCGCGCGTCCGGCTCCGTCAACAACAAAAACCATTGGCAAACCTGCATTCCACAGATCCGCTTCTTTCGCCGCGTTCATTCCGACGATGTTCTGCGAGATTTGCTGCAAAGACGCTACGGCAATAATATCTGCGGCTTTGACACCGTTGAGCATGACTGTCGCTGCGAACGGTATGACCGATTGGCCGTTCGAGCCAACCTGTTTAGGCTCACCGGCCCGAATTTTTACTCGTCCCTGAACCGCAGACATTTCCGCTGCGATCTGTTCGACCTCTTCGCGCGTCATAGACTCGGAGCGAAATACCGAGAAAGATTCGGAATTGTCTGGTTTTACGTAGAGAGCTACGAGTTCAGGCTGTTCGCGAAGGATCGAACCGAGTTTTGTTTCGGTCTGCGACGACGAGATAACTGCGGGATCATTTGCAAGCTCGAGTGCTGTCGAAAGGCTAGATACGATCGATGTCCAACGGCGCCCAAACATTTCGA
>JANNWQ010000378.1:0-3699 GCA_031408595.1 Acidobacteriota bacterium
ACGCTTACGGCCTGCTCTCGACCGAGGCGGGCGTTCACCGTCTGGTGCGCATCTCGCCGTTCAACTCGGGCGGCAGCCGCGAGACTTCGTTCGCGTCGATGTTTGTCTCGCCTGAGATCGATGAGAATATCGAGGTGAACATCGAGGACAAGGATCTTCGTATAGACACATACAGGTCGTCCGGTGCGGGCGGACAGCACGTGAACGTGACGGACAGCGCCGTAAGAATCACGCATATTCCGACCAATATTGTTGTAACATGTCAGAATCAGCGTTCGCAGATCCAAAACCGCGCCGTCGCGATGCAGGTTCTGCGGTCGAAACTATACGAGGTCGAACTAGAAAAACGCCGCCAAGGAGCCGCCGAACTCGAGGCCACCAAACAAGACATCGCCTTCGGCTCGCAGATCCGGAATTATGTTCTGCATCCGTACAAACTGGTCAAAGACACGAGGACGAAGTTTGAAAAGTCGGATGTCGATGCGGTTTTGGATGGGGATATTGATGAGTTTATTCATGAGGTGCTCTTGTTTAAGAAAGGTTCCGTTGCAGAAGCCCGCACGAAGTAAGGGCATCGTACTAACCACCCTCCAAGCCGGATTTTAACTATAGGCTTGGCGAAGTAGCGGCTCAGATTTCAATATCGGCCGTGGAACATAACGCAGATGAACTTACTTCGTGCGGGCTTCTGCAACGGAGAAGAATTAATGCCATGACTAGGGTTCCAAGGCATGAACAGCTTGACGAATACGGCTTTGAAGTCTGGGAAGAAAACACTTTCCCGTTGGCCTATTTGCTCACTTTTCGGACGTTCGGGACATGGCTTCACGGTGATGAGCGAACGTCGGTGAAGCGGGATGGCTTTAATCATTACGGAACACCACGGATTCCATCGAATGAGCGCTTAGAAAATTGGATGATCGAGGAAATGAGGCATCCACCGTTCATACTTAATGGCCATATGAGAGCTGTCGTCGAAGAAGCGATCCACGATTTGTGCAAACGACGAGGTTTCGGTTTGAACGCGGTGCACGTCAGGACAAATCACGCTCATGCAGTAGTTTCTGCTGCTAAGAAGCCCGAGCGTATTATCGATGGCTTGAAAGCGAATGCTACGAAAATGCTTAGAGAAGCTGGCTTGGTTGACCGGGAGACGCGGATCTGGTCACGAGGACGGAGTCGGCGATATCTCTGGAAGCCCAGGCACGTGCAAGCGGCGATAGAGTATACGCTTTATGGGCAAGGGGATTTTTTGATGCCTGACTAGTGTGGCGTCGAGCGGATGCCCTTACTTCGTGCGGGCTTCTGCAACGGAATATGAAAGTTTGCCCCACATGCAAGACGGTCTATAAGGACGATGACATTAATTTTTGTCTCGCCGATGGGACCACTTTGATCGCTAAGAAGAGCAAGGCGGCGAAGCATTCGCATTGGAATGATGTGGTGGCGATCATTGTTGGGGCGTTGGGGTTGTTGGTTTTGCTTTCGCTGTTGACGAGTGCTTCGACGGATCAGTCGTGGTTTTCGACGGGGAACGGGTCGGGGACGCGGAATTGGATCGGGCCGGTCGGGGCGAATATTGCGGGCGTTTTGTTCAATTTCTTTGGCTGGGCGTCGTATCTCTTGCCGGTGCTGATCGCGTTGGTCGCGTGGCGTGTTTTTCAGTCCGACACCATGCTGCCGAGGCCGCTTCGGGTTCTTGGGTTTATCTTTTTCGTCGTTTCGTTAGCCGGGTTGATGTCGTTGATCGGCGGAGCGTCGGCGGGTGCTGTCGTTGGGGAGGCGATGGCTCGCGGGACGGCGTATTTTATTGGTTCGATTGGTGCGGGGATTTTGCTGACGGCGGTGTTTGCGTGTTCGCTAGTGCTGGTGACGAATGCGACGCTTGCGGGTTTCCTCAGCCATTTTGACGTGGCTTGGGAGAACATCCGGATTCGCATCGACGAATGGCGTGACAAACGTCGCGTAGAGCAGTCGCCGTCGATCGACGCTGCGAAAAAGCGTGCCGACAAGCGCCGCGAAAAGCGTATCTCGATGTCCGAAGATCTGCCGCCGACGATCTCGATCGGCGAGATGGAAGCGATGGCCGCTGCGGCGGCGGCCGGTCGTTCGATGCCGTTGTTCGAAGAGCCTTCGATACCGACGATCGACACGCCGCAGGATCCGTACGAGACGGTCAAGGTCGAGGAGCCAGCGGAGTTCGCAGAGGTATTCGAGAAAGAGAAAAAGAAGACCCGTGGGGCGAAAGAAATTGTCGAACCGATCGAGGAAATTCCGGTCGAGGAAGTCGTGATCGACGAAGACGAAGCACCGTTTGCCTCGCTGCAGAATTTCGACAATTACAAACTGCCGGATTCATCGCTGCTGACCGAGGCTCCCGCAGCGTTCAAGCATCAGGAGTCCGAACTTCGTGGAGTTGCTGCTTTGCTAGTACAGAAAACTACGGAATTCAGCGTGCCGGGCAAGGTGATGCACATCGCTCCGGGGCCGGTGGTGACGACGTTTGAGTTTAAGCCGGACGCGGGTGTGAAGTATTCGCGGGTGACGGGTCTGGTGGATGATCTGTGTCTCGCGCTCAAAGCTCCTTCGATCCGCATCGACCGCATTCCGGGCAAGGCTTACGTCGGGATCGAGGTGCCGAATCAGAAACGCGAGACCATTTTCCTGCGGGAAGTGATCGAATCGCCCAAGTTTTCGACCGAGTCGACTTCGCTGCTAACACTCGCTCTGGGCAAAACAATTGACGGTGCAAAATACGTTGCCGATCTCGCCAAAATGCCGCATTTGCTGATCGCCGGTGCGACCGGTGCGGGTAAATCGGTCGGCGTGAACACGCTCGTGATGTCGATCCTCTTTAAGGCGAAACCGGATGAAGTGAAGTTCATCATGGTTGATCCGAAGCGGCTCGAACTCGGCCTTTACGCCGACATTCCGCATCTCGCGGCACCGATCATTACTGACCCGAAACGTGCCGCTACCTCGCTAAAATGGGCTGTGACCGAGATGGAACGCCGCTATAAAGACCTCGCTGGTTACGGCGTCCGCAACATTGACGGCTATAACGAAAAGATCAAGGGATATCTAAAAGAGGGAAGGCTCGACGACAACGGCGACCCGTATCGCAAGCTGCCGTACATCGTCATCATCATCGATGAACTCGCCGACCTGATGATGGTCAGCGGCAAAGAGGTCGAGGAATCGATCACGCGGCTGGCGCAGATGGCTCGTGCCGTGGGCATTCATCTGGTATTGGCAACGCAGCGGCCTTCGGTGGATGTTATTACCGGACTCATCAAGGCGAATTTTCCTTCGCGTATCTCGTTCCGTGTGTCGTCGAAGGTTGATTCGCGGACGATCATCGACGGCAACGGAGCTGAGGCTCTGCTGGGCCAAGGCGATATGCTGTTTTTGCCGCCGGGGAATTCGAACGTTACACGTGTTCACGGGGCCTACGTCAACGAGGAAGAGATCGGCAAGGTCGTTGATTTCGTCAAGGCGCAGGGCCGTCCCGAATACGACACCACCATCACCAAAACCGAAGAAGAACTCGACGACAGCGGCGACCTGCCCGGACGCCGCGATCCGTTGTTCATGGACGCGTTGAAGTGCGTCGTCAACGCAAAACGCGGCTCAACATCCCTACTTCAACGCCATCTCCGCATCGGCTATGGCCGAGCCGCCGCGATCCTCGACGCCATG
>JANNWQ010000379.1:0-3187 GCA_031408595.1 Acidobacteriota bacterium
GCGACGCTCGTAGAATCGATCGTTCGCCTCGAACCCGCAGGCCTACATATCCTCACCGGCGGCGATGCACGCAACGATGTAGCCGAGCTGATCTCAGGACCGAAATTCGTAGAGATATTGCGTGAGGCACGCGAGTTATTCGATTACGTAATTATCGACGCACCTCCGTTGGGCATCTTTACCGACGCGACTGTGCTGATCAATCACGCGGACGGAGCGATGCTCGTTGTTCGGGCTAACCGCACCAGCTACAGCGTTATCGACCGTCTGCTAGAGCCGCTGCCGAAGGATCGTCTTCTCGGCGTCGTGCTCAACCAGAGCGAAGATGTACTCGAGGAATCGCACTACAACTACGGCTACTACAACTACAAGCGTCTGAACGAACTGCAGGCACCGTAGAGCCGCAAACCACAATGGCATCAAGGTTTAGCCCAAGAATATTCTGGTTATTGCTCGCTGATGCCGCTATCTTGTATGGCGGCATTATTCTAGCAATGTACCTGCGCTTGGGCTTTGCCGGAACAGAGAACGAACTGACCGCAAAGAATGGCTGGGTCAAGATCTTGCTCGCGTCGTCTGTGTGTCTGCTGATCATGTATTTCTATGACCTGTACGATTATATAGTGATGACCAATCGCCGCGAGCTGATGCTACGGCTGGTACAGGCTCTCGGCATCGCGTGGGCGCTGCTCGCACTGCTTTTTTACTTTGTGCCACCTCTGTTGATCGGTCGAGGCGTGTCGGTGATCTCGGTGCCGCTTGTTTTGGGACTGTTGCTTACCTGGAGGATTTTCATTCATTCGCTGACGGGACATCCTGAGATCGGGGAAAAGATACTTGTCGTCGGAACGGGAAAGACCGCTCTCGACACAGCCGAGGCAGTTTGGGAGAGACGGGACGCAGGCTACCGCATAGCAGGATTTATTTCCGAGAATGGTGCAAAGCCGATGGACAAGCTCGGCCGGTCGGTCATCCTCGGTAAGGGCCCGGATCTCGAATCGGTCATCATCAACGAAAAGATCGACCGCGTTGTTATCGCTGTTCGCGAAAGACGTGGCGCTTTTCCGACGGAAGCTCTCTTAAAGATGAGCCTCGCGGGCGATGTTTCTATCGAGGAATGCACGTCCTTCTTTGAACGGATCACCGGCAAGGTCCATGTCGATATGCTGCGGCCTTCGTGGTTGATATTTGCTGGGCGTCGACGCGATTCGCCGGTAAAGACAGTGTTTCGCGAGATGATGCACAGGCTTCTGGCATTGTTGGGGTTGATATTTTCGCTGCCCTTTTCGATATTAACGGTGATATTGATCAAACTCGAGTCGCGGGGGCCGATCTTCTACAAACAAGAACGTGTCGGTAAGAGTGGTAAGCCATTTAACGTTATCAAATTTCGCTCGATGCGTACCGACGCAGAGAAAGATGGCAAGCCGATCTGGGCGGTGACAAATGACGAACGCATTACCCGCGTCGGTAAGGTCATCCGTGCCGCACGAATCGACGAGATACCGCAGTTTTGGAACATCTTGAAAGGCGAAATGAATTTCGTTGGTCCGCGTCCCGAGCGCCCGCATTTTGTGAACCAGCTCGCGACCGAGATCCCATACTACGACCATCGACACTTGGTCGCGCCGGGCCTGACAGGCTGGGCACAGATCAAGTATCCGTACGGAGCATCAGTCGCCGACGCGATACAAAAGCTACAGTACGACCTCTATTACATCAAGAATCAAAGCTTGACGCTCGATCTTGTGATCGTCTTCGAGACGGTCAAGACGGTCTTGTTTGGCAGGGGGCGGTAGGAAAGTAAATCTGGAGTAGCACGGACAATAAGAGTTTATTTACGCACGAGGAAGACGCAATGAAAGTAACAGTATTTCTTAGAACAACATTATTCATCGCTGCCGCATTTGCCTTGACAGCGACTAGCACGTTCGGCCAGGCCACGACCGCCAAAACCAAAGATGGTAAGAAGGCAGACGTTGCAAAAGCTACGCCTAAGATGCCTACTCCGCCGCCGACATCAGAGAAGGCTGATGACGTGCCGGCTGAGACGCCAACGACCGGCGACGATGTTACGCCGTACTACGTTAATTATCTCAAGGAATACAGGCTCGGTCCGAGCGATATCATTTCAGTCGAGGTCTTTGGCCAGTGCCCGGACTATTGCGTGATGAGCAAGACCGTTCCGCCCAACGCCAAGATCGCGTATCCGCTGATCCGAGAGGGAATTCTCGTCGCGGGCAAGACTGTGGAACAAGTCGCCGCTGAGATCACTGCCAAGCTTGATGAATTTATCATCGACCCGAAGGTCAATGTGACACTCGAAAAGGCAATGTCCACACGGTACGCCGTGATGGGCGATGTAGCGGCTCCCGGCGTTCGCGTCATGGATCGCAAGGTCAGTGTCTATGAAGCGATCCTCGAATCGGGCGGTGTTACAAAGAACGCCAACAAGGACAAAGTCTTTATCGTTAGCTATGCAAAGGACGGCAAGCTTTCACGCAAACAGGTTAGTCTGAAACAGATGGAAGCGGGCAAGGCCGAGATGGTGTTTCTCAGCCCGGGCGACCAGGTGTTCGTTGAAGGCAAAGGCTTTACGATCGGCAAGTTCTTAGCTGCCATCGGCCAGGCAAGTGCTGCTCGTACGTTATTCGGAAGTCCGTTCTAAATCGGTTGTCAGTTGTCGGTGGTCAGTTATGAAAGGGATCAAGATCGTTCTAACAATTTTTGTGCTGTGCTTGGCTGCTCAGGTCTCAAAGGCGGAGTGGACTAAGCAGAATACCAACAGCTTTGCGTGGTACAAGGACATCTTCTTCCTTGACCAGAACAAAGGCTGGCTCGTGGGTACGGACGGCATTATCAATTCGACCGCCGATGGCGGGACGACCTGGATGCAGACCAAGAAGTTTACGACCGATACGATCCTGCAGGTCTATTTCGAAAGCGAACTCAGCGGATGGTTGCTTTGCGAGCGAAATATGTACGCCCGCGGCAATAACGCTACATCGTACCTCAGAAGAACGACCGACGGCGGCCTGACCTGGGAAAAGATCGAGTTCGAAGACGGCGGACGTGAACGCATCGTAAAGCTATTCTTTAATATGGATGGCATCGGCACCGCATTTGGCGAAGGCGGTGTCTTTTACAAACTGCAGGAAGATGGCAAAACGTGGAAGCGCAGCAAGAC
>JANNWQ010000380.1:0-4227 GCA_031408595.1 Acidobacteriota bacterium
CGTATACTGACATGGCTTCGCTCGACGTGATCTCACCCACGGATTTCGCCCGCAGCAGAATGGAATTTGCTTCGGAATCTCCAAGTGTCAATCCGCAGGGTGCATTGATCGCACTTACAAAATCACTTGTTCGCGGCGGAATGAATGATGATGAGGTCGTTGTCGTTGCCGATGTTTTCAGCAATGGTCTGGCAAAAGTAGCAGAAGTGGTCGAGCCATCGCATAATTCTCAGGCGATACTCGACCTCGAACGAGCCCTCGCCTCGGATCCGGCATTTGCACCTTTCGTACCGTCGCAGATCGAGTCACGCCCCGAGAGCGTTCGTGTCGTTCTAAAATTCCAGAGCGTAAACGTAAGCACCCGCGAGCGCCGCAATCGACGCCTTTGATCAACCTACATCCTATCGATCTGTGCTTTCAGTATCGCAGCAAGGGCCGGATCTGCGGTTTGGAGCAAGCCGTACTGCTCCATTGCGGCCGGCTTATTCTTCTTTCGCGTGTAAGTGATACCAAGGTTTACCCGTGCCTTCGCAAACTTCGGACTCAGGCTTAGACACTTTAGGTACGCATCTATCGCTCGGTCATATTGAAGATCGGCGAACGACGCATTTCCAAGCAAATACCATCCGTCGGAGTACTTCGGATTCTTTCTCGTGTATTCGATCAACCCATTGACTGCTCGCGCGTACATCGGCGTGGCTTCGACCGATTTTTTCTGCTGAACAAGTGCATTCCCAAGATAGTAGTATGTTTCACCATCGCCGGGCTGCAGTTTCAAGGCTTGATTGCATGCACTCACTGCGAGACCAAACTCGCCGTTCTCATTATACGCACGGCACAGGTTGGTGTGACCGGCATATTGTTCCGGCAGAAGCTGTACGGCCGCCTTGGCCGCATCAACTGCATCTTTAGGACGGCTCGCTAAGCTGTAATACCAGCTAAGGTCAGTGTAAAAACCACCATCACTTTTGAAAGTGTTCAGCCCCGTACGCAGCGTATTGATCGCGTCGGTAAACCGCGCTTCGTTGCGGTACACATCCGCGAGGTTTCTGTGTGCAAGATAAATATCGGGCTTAGAGCTTATTGCTCGTTGGTAAGAAAGTATCGCCTCGTTCGCATTCCCTTCTCTCTGAAAGGCATCGCCAAGCAGAAAATGCGACTCACCCGGAAAGCGGGTACCCCTTGCCAATGCCGCCTCGGCGGTCAATCGCTGATTCTTGACATCTCCCAAAGCAAAATGTGCACGGGCCATATTGTATTGAATATCCGCGTCATTCGGCGCAACTTGCGCAGCCCGCACCAATGCATCGAGAGCTTGTTGATAGGCGTTACGTGCTAAATTAACCTCGCCGAGACCCTTAAGGAACTGGACGTCACGCGGCGCAATAATGAGTGCCTTCTCAATATCGCCAAGCGCCGCGTTAAAGTTCTTTTGCTCAAAATATATGAACGCCCGGACGCGAAAGATCTCGATCACCGGGCGATATCCCTGAGTAAGAGCCATCGTTAAAGCATCGATCGCCTGATCCCGTTCCTGCAGATTGAAATGCGCAAAGCCCTTTTTGTAGTGGGCGTATGCATTGTTCGGAATAAGCAAGATCGCCTGACCGTATTTGTCAGCAGCTTCGCGGAAATTTTTCTGATTAAACGCCTTATCCGCCTGCTCCTGCAGACCCTTGGCCTGGTCGCGGACACGTTTAGGCTGTGCCTGGACCGGGAGAGCAAACAAACAGGCCGCGACAATTCCCAAACATGCGATTACAAGACTTTTCCTATTCATAATTCCAACTTCTGCTTACTGAATAATGACTGTTCGATCGTCCTTAGGTTTTGTTTTCGGCGTCGCTTTCACGGCCGGTGTTGTTTGCGTTTTCGCCGGCTGTTGTGGACGCATTGTCTGGGCAGGCGTCGGCCGTGTCTGCCCGGGATTCGATACAGGTGCGGCCTCGTTAGCATCAGCTTCGTTCGTATTCGACGCATCTGATACTGCCGAATTTGCATTCGAATTGCCATTTGTATTCGTGTCACTTACGACCGGGGCCGACGCATTTGGCGAAGGCTGTCCAACCGGTGTTGGTGTCGGCGTCGAAGTCGCAGCGGCTGGTTGACGAAGGTATAAAAACCAAACCCCACCGCCCACAATTGCAGCGAGCAGGAAGAGGCCAATGAGTCCACCGACGGCAAAACCTACCTTCGACGACGATCGCGTTTTGGTCGGAATCGACTGATTGGCTTCGTTCGATTGTGGTGTAGGCAAGGTCACAACTGGCGCTACCGGGGGGCTTAGCGGAGCCGTCGCAACAGCAACTTGCGGCGGTGCGGAAACTTCATCCTTGGTCGGCTTCAAAGCAAGCTGCGTCTCCATCTCGATCTCATCGGCCTTGAACATCTCAGTCTTGACGTCCGCCTGTTTCACTTCCGAGATCTCGGCCACGCTTATTTCCAATGTGGCATCGAGTGCTGAACCTCCGGTATCCGAAAAGGCACGTGTCTTCATCTCAGACGGCTGAGAATCGGCCGGCGAGGCTGTCAGGCTCGTCTCTGGGGCGACTGCGATGACCGGTACTACCGGAGCGTCCGGATCTTTCTTACCCCGGTCGAATGCACGCCTCAGGGTTTTTTGCATTTCACCTGCAGTCGAAAAGCGGTCATCCTGCCGAAGAGCTATGGCTTTCAGAATAACGTCGGAGATCGCCGGCGTGATCTCCGGATTGAGTTCGTTTAGCGGTTTTATCGGATCCGTTGCTTTTCCGAGCAGAGCATCGGCACGTGATAGAGCATCGATCGGGATGCTGTTTGTCATCAGTTGGTACAATGTCGCCGCCAGCGAATAAAGGTCGCTACGGGCGTCCGTACCCGTTCCGCGGATCTGCTCCATCGATGCAAAATGCGGCGAATAACCCGCCACACTCGCCGAATTCATCGGATTACTCGTCGCCTTGGTGTCAAAATCTTTCGACAAACCAAAATCGAGCAGAACGATATGATTATCGTCTGTCAGCTTAAGATTCTGCGGTTTGATGTCGCGATGTATGATCGGCGGCTCGTGCGAGTGCAGATACGACAACGCATCGAGCAACTGATCCGCCCAGAACATCGTCCAGCTTAACGGAAATGGCTTATTGGCTAGTTCTAGCCGCTTCGCAATGTCGTCGCCGGAGATATGTTCCATCACGAGAAACTGATCGCCATTCTCGACAAAATGGTCGATGACCTTTGGAAGCACCGGATGGCGAAGACGCGCCAATATCCTGGCCTCGCGCTCGAATGCGGCAGCGAGCGTATTGTCATCGGTGTAAAATGTACGCTTCAGAGCAACGGCGCTGCCCAAGCGTTGATCGACGGCGAGATAAACCTCGCCCATCCCGCCTTTGCCGATCGACTGTACGACCAGATAGCGGTTTTGGATCATCGAATTCGGCGCAAGTGGTTTCATTATCTTTTGCGGGAGTTTTGCCTCTAGTTAATCTTCAATTTATCCGAACTTGCAATCGCGGGCATCCCGGCATGCTGATAGCAACGCGTATTGCCCTTAACACGTCTCGAACATGGCGTGCCTTTCTTAGTCTCCGCTCCACAAAAATACTGGGCTTCGGCTATCTCTGTCCTAACCTGTGACGGTTTCGTCCCGGAGAGTTGCTGAACCGGTGCCACATTCTCAGGGGTCTTTACTGATATCGACGAATTCTCACTCGGTCGCGACTTGGCCTCCGGCTCCGGCTTTACCGGTCTTTCAACTAACGTCGTCGCCTGTCGGGCTACGGTCGGTTGTGGTGGCGAGCCACTCCGCAGGTAGCCACCGATCCCGATAATTCCAACAAGCAGACCAGTAGCCACGATCGCCCGCGTTAGAATGTCATGCCCTTTGAACTCCGACTCGCAAACGTCGCAGAACCTTCGACTCGTAAATATCCCCCAATCGACGCGCTCGATCTTCTCTCCACAATTCGCACAATAATTGGGCCGATAGAGCATTCGCCTCACATCATTCGAACATCGGCTGCCACAACCGGCATTCGGAACGCACCGTTTTGGGTTATAAAGATTATAAATTAAAAAATGAAAAGTGTTAAGAGGTTAATTGCTTCTCGTCGATACAACTGTCCTTCACCAAACCGCGTCAAATTGCTAACATTTTGCTATGGCCGTTATTAGACCACTTTCTTTTATATTAGTCATTGTAGTCCTCGCTGTTAGTATCACAGCTCAGGATGATGATCCGATCCG
>JANNWQ010000381.1:0-1950 GCA_031408595.1 Acidobacteriota bacterium
GGCAACTTTGTCGGGGCGGGTTTTCTCGTGCTTCTTTATCGTTCCCTGCTCGTACTCGTCTATTGAGCAACATGCGACGATGCCGGTTTGAGTGTGCCCATCAACCGAAAGCCGGTAAACATAGATCGCGTCCTCGGTATCTTGTTCGAGAATGCCATCGCGTATGAACTCCTCAAGATTCTGCCGCCCGCGTTCGAAGGCCTCGGCACTCGAACCGTTCGTCCCTTCGGCCATGTCAGACTCGGGCCGTGTCACACGCAGAAACGTCAACGGATTGGCCGCGATCTCGCTCCGGGCCTCTGAGTCGTAAACGACATCGTATGGAGGGCACGATACTTGGCTAGCTTTGTCGCCGGCCGGCCGAATCGCTTTGAAAGGTTTAATAACTGACATATGGCGTAGGGGTCTGCGTCGCGATAGGTTTATCGAACTGCAATTCCGGCATTTCCGCCGGTGTGCCGAGCGGATCGACGTTCCGCGGCGTGTCGAAGACCTGATTCTGCTGCTGCTCGATGTCCTTGAGCATTTGCTCAGCATAGCCCGCCTTATCTATCTTCCACGAGCCGTCCTCGCGTATGAACGGCACGGTTTCCCACGAGCCATAAGAATTCTTGACCTGCAAAGTGGCCTTGTCGCCCTCGACCTTTTCGTTCTTGAATTCGACCGACTTCTGCGTTTCGCTAAAAAGAGTCTCGCGTTTTACGATCTCATCGACCGAGACGTTCTGCGACTTCGCTTCCTTCTCATGCATCTCGAGAGTTGCCTTTGAGAGCAAGACCTTCATCGTCGCTGTGTCCTTCGCCTTGATAGCTTTGACGTAAGTCTTAAAAGTCTCGATCGGCGTCGCCGGTGCACTAGACCCGCAAGCGAGTGCTAAGATCGCAATTGAAAATATTAGTATCGTTGACCAAATACGCATTTTACGGATACCTTGTATGAGTAACTCAAAAACAATAAGTATATCGTAAACTAGGTCAGAACCGGGAGCGACGGCGAAGCACTGGCCGAGTATTGCCAGGCCAGAACCGACTGGGTTCTTGGTTCGCAAGGAGTAAATTAAGTGGAACGTAAGATTTTGAACGATAATGACCTAACCACAGCCCTCACCAACCTCAACGGCTGGAAGGCCACCGACAACCACCTGACCAAACGCCTGGAATTCCCCAACTTCGCCGAGTCCCTGGCCTTCGTCAATGCGGTAGGCGACCTTGCCAAAGCCGCCGACCACCACCCCGACATCACCTTCGGCTGGGGCTATGCCGAATTAAAACTAACCACCCACGACCGAGGCGGCGTGACCGATGTGGACATTGCTCTAGCGAAAAAGATAGACAATATCTAGTGCCCTATTGTTGTTACCGTGAACGATCAATTTATAAGCCAATTGAATCCGCTCCTTGAGGTCTATTTGAAAAGTCGGGATGAAGGTGCGTCGGCTGATGCCCTGGCTGAGTTGGTTACCCAGCGGGTCGAACCGCTCGTTAAAGCCATAATTAGAGGCAAGCTGCACGTTTCACTGCGGGTCGACGATGAACGTCAAGTAAATCAGGACGCGTGCGATCTGGTTAGCGATGTAAAAACTCTACTCATCGGCAGGCTGACAAAACTCAGATCGGGTGACGCGAAGGGCAAGATCGACAATCTCGATGCGTATGTAAAAACAGTCACGACCAATGCGTGCCACGCCCACCTTCGCACTAAGTACCCCAATCGACTTCGGTTGAAAAATCAACTTCGCTACCTGCTCACACACAATGAAAGGTTATCGTTATGGGATACAAAAAATGACGGCTGGTTTTGCGGGTCTCGCGAATTTGAACAGGACCACTCCGGCGAGAAAACAGAGCAGGAATCAACGGACGAGCTTAGGCGAATACTTGAAACGGATGGCATTTTAGGCGAGAGAATTGAACTCACTGATCTGGTAAGTAGGATCTTTAAGATCTTGCA
>JANNWQ010000382.1:0-7966 GCA_031408595.1 Acidobacteriota bacterium
CTGTCTGAGTGGGCGAATTTTCGTGGGAACCCTTCGACCAGTGGCTGGTCGGGACGCGGTGGGCAAACAAATAATCCATACTGGCTCGACCAAAACCCTAGCGGATCGAGTTCGGGTTCGGGCGTTGCCGTTTCAGCGAACCTGACCGGGGCAGCCATCGGTACAGAGACGAATGGGTCTATCCTCTCGCCAGCTATCACCACTGGCGTGGTCGGGCTTAAGCCCACTGTAGGACTCGTATCGCGTAGCGGCATCATCCCTATATCCCATTCTCAAGATACTGCGGGACCGATGACGAGGACTGTCGCCGACGCGGCAATCGTTCTCTCAGCGATAGCTGGTACCGACAAGAGTGATCCGGCGACCAATGAGGCCGACAAACGTAAGGTGAAGGATTACACCAAATTCCTCAACATCGACGGCCTGAAGGGAACGCGACTAGGGCTGCTTACAAGCCCGCCTCCGCGCAACCTCGATGCGTGGAAGGCGTACTGGGAGCCGTTCTTTGAAAAATTGCGCCAAGCCGGAGCAACATTGGTCGAGGTTAAGTTACCTAGCACTCCTCAGACGTTTGCTGCGGATCGTATGGCGCTAATGCAGTTCGAGTTGAAGGCGAATCTAAACAAGTATCTCGGGGGCCGCAGGTCGAGGTACAAAACGCTGGCTGATCTTATCCAGTTCAACGCTGAGAATAAGGAGAAGGAACTCGCAAAGTTTGGCCAGGAATTATTTATAGAGTCTCAGGCAAGAGCGGATCTCACCGACAAAACGTATCTCGACGCCGTGAGCCGCCTGCACAAGCAAACGCGCGAAGACGGCATCGACGCGTTGCTCACTCAACATAAGTTGGATGCGCTCGTCGGCCCTTTTGGCCAACTTGTAGGTGTAGCTGCAATCGCGGGTTATCCCTCGATTGTCGTTCCGTTGGGACTACGCGACGTGCCTGCGGCGCCCGCCTCAGGAAATCTACCTGCATTGCCGACATCGACACAAACAACGGGGATGATGTTTGTCGGCACTGCATGGAGCGAACCGAAAGTGATCAAGTACGCGTATGCTTTCGAGCAAATCACGAAGGGCCGCGTAACACCGCAGTTTTTACCAACGTTTCCTAAGAGGTAGTCCGAGGATTTTCAGATGGTCCACGGCTCTTCTAGATCAAACTCCGATAGACCTCTTCGGTCGCATCGACCATGCGGGTCAGGCTAAAGCGTTCGGAGGCGGTTGACATGAGTTGTGAGGCCAGTGCATCGCGGTCGGCCTCGTGTTCTAGATACCAGTGGATCGTATCGGCCAGACTGAGAGGGTCTTTGATGGGCACCAAGGCTTTTGCATCCGGGATCAGCTCGATCGCACCACCGGTCATCGTCGCGACCACCGGGCAGCCGGCGATCATCGCGTCGAGAATCGCTAGGCCAAAGCTCTCTGAGTGCGACGGTGAAACGAAAATATCCGACGCCGCAAGCAGCGGCCGCGTGTCCTCGAGCCAGTCGAGCCAGATAAAATTCTCTTCCATGCCCAGCACGCGAGCGAGGCGTCTTAACTCGCGTCGAAAGCTCTTGTCGATAGTATTATCGACGCCCGCGACGACAAATCGGCAATCGGGCTTTCGCTTGACGACTTCATTTGCGGCGAGGACAAAGTCGCGTTGACCTTTTAATACCTTCAGTTCGCCGATGGTCGATACCACCGGGCAATCCATCGGGATCGAGTGAAACTCTCGAAATTCGCGGCCCCACGTTCGACGCTCATCAACGCTCGTTGCCGCTAGGTCGATGCCGTTTGGGATGACGTAAATTTTGTTGGGGGGGAAGACACGTTCAAGCTGATCGCGAACTGACGACGAAACCGCGATCGCCGCATCCACATTCCTTAGAGCAAAGCGGTGAAACGATTTCATCGGAAACAATACATGTCGCGTCAAAACGAGCCGGGTGTTGGCTGACCGCGCCGCGACGCTCGCCGCGATGTAATCGCGTGCGACATGAGCGTGAATGATATCGATCTCATTCTGCTGGGCAAAATTTGCTATCCGTCGAGCACTGAACATCCCGAACGAATTACGTATCGACACGTGCAAGAACCGATCCGGCGGCAAAAAAGACAATCGGTCCTGCCATTCGTTCGTCGGTCTCAGTGCGACAAAGACCTCATGCCCACGGCGCGACATCTCACGCGTCAGATCGGTAAAGTGCCTCTCGCCGCCGCCAAAAGTCTTTGCAGATGATATGTGCAGAATGCGCATTGAGGTTGATTTTCGACGGAATTAGCACATCGGTCAAATGCGCGAGGATAAGAACGGCCTGAAGGCCGCACTCTGAACAATGAAAAAGGCACGCCCCGAGAGAGGCGTGCCTGATGTCCTCAAGAATTGAGGAGCGATGACTAGAAGTTGAAACGTGCACCAAGCTGCATTTGGAAAACGCCGCTTCCCGGTCGGGTGTCCAGATTGATCTGTCCAAACGTCGGGCTAGAGGGGTTCTGCTGACGGATCTGTAGGAAATTGACGTTAGTCGCTCCGGCAGTTCCGCAAGTCTGCGAACCGGTCGAGCAATATGTTGCCAATGGTCCCGAAGTTTGATTCGTACCCGGGAACGCAAACTGAATATTTGCAAGATTAAAAAGGTTGAAGAATTCTGCCGATAACGTCAACTTGCGAACTTCACCGAATTTGATCGCTTTCTGGACTCGAGCGTCAACATCGTACAGAGGCCTATTTCGGAACCTGTTACGCGGCATTTCCCTGCCCAACTCGAAGAGTGGACGATCGTTGGTAACGCTGTCGCCGTTGGCGTCTACACCAGTGTAGGCATTGACCGGGGTTGCCGACCTGAGACGAATTGCACTCGATGTTTCGATTCCCCAAGGAAGGAAGAAAACCGGATTAGCTACGAACTGGTGCCTACGGTCGAGACGTGAATAATAATATTCGCCGCTCATATCGTACGGATTAGCAAACGCTACGCCGCCCGAATCACGCTCATTATCGTCGTCGTTCTTGTTCGACGAAAGAGTGTAGTAGGCATTCAACTGTCCCCAGCTACGAACCAGCCTCATCCTAACAGTCAGTCCTTGATACAGAGCCTTTGCAGCTGATTCACGCACCTGGACCGAACCAAGTGCCAAACGGTTAGCGGCAACAGGGTTAAGTAGAGGGTCATTCGTCGGACGCTGACGGGTAGTCACGGCACCGGTACCTGTCAAGGTCAAACCGCCCGGCGTATTTATCGCGATGTATCTGCGGCCCGAGGTCAGGATCGTATTTATCGAACCATTAGCCACCCACGCGGCATAGTTAGCAGCTGTATTGTTTGCCTGCAAAAAGGCCGCATACTCGGCACCTGTCAACGGGCCCGGTATGTTGAGATCACGGTTGCGTTGTACGCGATCCGTTTTGACAAATGAGTAGTCAAGACCGACCACGAAACCGTTTCCAACCTGATGCTCGGCTGCAAAGCCGAACTGATTTGAACGCGGGTTTTTGAAATCCGGTGCGTGGCTCGTAACCGTAGCGGCTACGAACGGATTTGCCGAAAGGCCAAGGCCGGATGCGATCGTTGCAAGCTGGGCAGGAGCAACGTTTGGAAGACTACCAAGCGCAGCCGAGTTCAGATTGATTCCGGCAACGGCAAACTGGCGGAAAATGGTATTTGGCGTACATGCGAGGCGGGCAACCGTATTGACTGCGGCAGCAGGGTCGCAACCCGTGATCGTCCTATAGGGTGTACCAGCTGCGCTGGCAGCAAAAGTATCGAAAGTCCCCTGAACAAATCCAATGAAAGGCAGAGTGGTGCTCACATTACCTGGTATAGCACGGTAGTTGTTTACCGAGTCTGCAAAGATCAAGCCCGGGGTACGAGCATAATAGGTTCCTGCATAGCCTCTAACCACCGTCTTACCGTCCCCCCGGACGTCATAAGCGAAGCCGAGACGCGGCCCCCATTGCCAGCCGCTATCAGGAATACTTGGTGTAAAGGTCTTTCCGTAGTAGGGGAAAGTCGTGTTCTGAACAACATTTAGGAGCGACGCGTTGGACGTTTCTGCATCCGGATTGTATTGCTGTTCGGCACGAATACCGTAGTTGATCGAAAGCTTAGACGACAAACGCCATTGATCCTGACCAAAGAAAGCAAGTTCCTGATTCTTGAAGCCCGCCTGAAGATTACCGATCTGCCGATTGTATCGTGCATTGGTATCGTCAAAACGTCCTAAGTAAAGGATCGGAATTGCAGGTGCGGGGCAGATAAGATTCTGCACGGTGTTCGAGACATTTCGGAGAATACCAGCGTTAGTAGAAAATGCACCCGTTGCGCAGGTTGTCGGATTGACCGTACCACTGGCATTCACGCTCGTAAGTGAATACGCTCCAAACTGGTTAAAGCCAAATTTCTGCTCCGCATAAATACGGCTGTATTCGCCGCCGAATTTTGCGATGTGATTGCCCTTAACATAGTTGACCGCGTCGACTATCTGCGTACGCGTGTCGAACTGGGTCGTCGGCAGGAAGTTTCTCGAACCGTACTGAGCGTACTGTGCTCCGAAAAATACATTCGGTGCTTCGACGTTGGCCTCACGCGGACGAGTTTCCTTGGCGTACTGGAACCGGAAATCATTGATCAAATTGGAGCCAAAATTTGAGATCAGCTGACCAACCATAATGTAGTTGCGGTTTCGCTCAGTTCCATTGGAAGAGATCGTATCGCTTCTCGTCGGGTCAAACGTTGTGGCTCCAGTTGCTACGGCGTTAAGCGCATCATTGCGGCTATGATTGAACCGAACATTGAAACGATTGTTAGTTGAAATGTTCCAATCCACCTTGCCGAGGGCTGCAATGGCGTCGTTAGACTCCTCGTAAGGAACCTCAAGGCCACGAAGGAAATTAAAGGCCTCGAGCCCACGATCGCCTGCGGGCAAGGTAAATGCTGTCAAAGCACTGATAAGAACCTGACGCGGAGCACGAAAACGCTGTTGCTCATACGAGCCAAAATAAAAGAGTTTGTCCTTTACGACCGGACCGCCGATCGAACCACCGAGTTGATGCTGAGTCGGAGCAAGCGTCGCATCGATACCAAGGGCGGTCAAACGCTGATCCTGAAGAGCCTGCGTGTATTCATTACCGCGTGCGAGTTTGTCAGGACGATACAGGTAAAAAAGCGAACCACGAACGTCGTTAGACCCCGATTTGGTAACTGCATTGATAATGCCACCAGTCGATCGACCGTATTCTGCATTATAACCAGCAGCTACGACCTGGAATTCCTTGATCGATTCTTGTGGAATGACGAAAGCCTGATTGGAGCGTTCTCCGCCACGGATACCGCCAAAGAAGGTTTGGTTAAAGTCCACACCATCGACGTTTACGTTGCCATTTATGCCCTTCTGACCTGACAGCGAAATTTGGTTACGCGAACCCTCGACCTGAGCCGCGGGGGTCAACGTAACAAAATCTTGAAAGCGGCGTCCGTTGATCGGCAGATTGTTGATCGCCGTTTCATTGAGAACCGCATCCGAATTACTTTGTGTTGTCTGGATGCCCTCAGCCGTAACTTCTACGACTGCCGAAACTGCACCCGCACCGAGTGTGAAATTCGCATCGGTCGTACGTCCGACCTGAACCTCAACATCGACCGACTGTGCCGCAAAGCTTCCGCTTGTGGCCACTAGGGTGTACTTGCCTGGCTGAAGAAGAGTGAAATTGTAGATACCGTCTTCACTGGCATTGGTGGTTTTCACAAGACCGTTAGTCTTATTTGTTAGTTTTACAGTGGCATTTGGAACCACCGCACCTGTCGAATCAGCGACGACGCCCGCGATATTGCCGCTGGCCTGTGCAAAAGCACCGCCGACCATCAACAACATGCAGAACGCAGCTATCGTGACGTGTTTAATAATAGTTTGTATAGTCATCTATTTTTTGACCTCTTTAATTAACTTCCGAAAATGCATTAATGCTTTGAAATACTGCCCGTTCATAGCGATTTTCGTTTTCTTGGATTTTTTATCTTACTTTTTGGATTTTGTGCCTAAAAGATATTTCTTTCTTAGGTTTTACGCAAGCTAGTGTCGCGACGGTTCAGGCCCCACAACTCCTTATTTCATGGGCACTTTAGCCTCGTTGACTAGGTTGATGACCGACGAGCGGCCCGTCGCAAAGATATGTGTACCATGCATCCTTGTTAGAGAACGCAAATTGAGTTCCGTAAAACACGATGGCCAAGTCATTTTGTCAAAACGGTTATTGTGGCCGACGAGGGTTAACTTTCTATGAATTCTAGATTAAATTCCGCTAAATTAAACCGTACAAGTGAATTTTTGCAACTAAAACCTTCTGCATGCGTCTAAACGTTTGCATTTTGTATCATTTTCGGTTACAAAATAAGCCGTTCGGGTTTGTGATTTTGGAAAAGCTTGTAAAATAGAGCTTTCACGGGATACAAGATACTTGACTTTTTTGTAAAAATGACATATTGTCTTCTCGCAACACAGCTTTTGGCAAATAAGTCAGATTTGTTTTTGCAATTTAGTAATCAGAGATAAGGGGAATAATGGCAGAGGTAGAATACGCTACATCATCATACAAGACGCCATTGCATCATCGGATCATAGCGAGTATGCCTGTCAAGGCAAGCTGGATCGACGCTGGCACCGGAGAAACCATCAATGTAGAGGGAATGACTGAGAACGTTGGCGAGACCAGCGCACTTGTCAATCTTGAGACATTGCCGCCTGTGGGCTGTGAAGTTCGTCTTAGGATCATGGAAGAAAATAAGACGATCGTCGATGTCACCACACAGGTTATCCGTGTTGAACGCGATCCTAGCAAGCCAATGGCCGCTCTTACCATTTTGGAAAATGTGAAGAAATGGAAGAATACGGCTATGACAGCAGCTCAAAAATGGGTGACGAGGCATTGGCAACTCAATTACGAGGAAGAATGGGTTAATTAGTTAACTGAACACATTCGTTATCATACCAAGAGCGGGAAATTTCGTAAGAGACTTCCCGCTTTTGCTTATTTTATCGTGATGGATCCACCTTCAAATCTCGCCGGTATCTTGCCGCCAAAGGTATCTGAAACGGCCCGCGTCGCAAGCCGGTCGGAAAAGCCGATCTTCGTTTCACCTCCTGAAGCATCATTCGCGATGTCGAATGTGATAGCCAAGTTTCCCGTTCGCGATGCCGAATCCACCAAAATACCAAGCTGGCCTTTTTCGGCGTGATCGTCGTTTACCGTAACCACCGTTTCTCTTGAATCTTCTGTGGCAAGCCGAACTCTAGGGTCGGTCAGCACTGAGCCATCAAATTCCAAAGTAAAACTAGCAGCAGCCCATTCATTCGAGCCGTCGATCTCGACGAAGATCGTCAACGCGTTGCCCTGCTTCCCGACAGCCTCGCGAACTCTTATTTCATTGCCAAAGAAATATCGCCAAAAATCGTCGAGGAGCGTTTCTTCTCCCCCTGCGGCGGGTATCGGGGCGGTTGGGCCACCGACGGACTGTAGCGAGTCGAGACCAGTAATATATCGCCGAGTCTGAACGGTGTCTGTCGCGTCGACCACGCCATTGCCTCGCGTTGATATCGGGGAGGAATCGGCCCGCTGATATTCGCTGTTCGTCGTATTCGGTGAATCAAGCCCGACCACAAATCGGCGAACCTGCACCACGTCACCGGATAAGACACTGCCGTCGCCATTTGGACGCGGTGCGACATCGCTTTCGAATCCCTGCGGGGTCGGTGTGACGGTTGGAGTTGCAGTCGGAGTCGCGGTTGACGTAGCTGTCGGTGTTGGCGTCCCGCCTGTACCCGACGATGTAACGCTGGTCAGATATATTTCGTCGCCGTCACTTCTTCCATCATTGTTTGCCTGATTGCCGGCCGCATAAAAAGTTACTGGCCCAACGTTGGCCAGCGGAGCGGTCCAGTTGAAAGTCCAAAGGGCTCCGCCCGTCTGGCCACCGGCCGATCC
>JANNWQ010000383.1:0-19960 GCA_031408595.1 Acidobacteriota bacterium
CAAATCCGTCGGACGAACATGGCCACGGGACGCACACCGGCGGTACGATCGGAGCTCGCGGCAATAATCTCATCGGTGTCGTGGGCGTTAACTGGAACGTCAAGATCATGCCGATCAAGATCTACAACAGTAGTGGAAACGGCACCGTAGTTAAAAATCCGATTGTCATTCTGATCCGAGCCGCCGACAGAGAGGATGGTCGGGCTTGTGTAACTCGCCGGATAAAACGGCGTGATATCAGTGTTGACGCCCATGTTCCCCGCCGCGAAGACGTTGAGAATGCCCGTTTCTCCCATCGAATCGATCGCGTCTTTGGTAGCCTGATCGTATCCGCAGGCCTCGTCACATCCGCCGTAGGAATTGTTTGTGACACGGATATTTACGCCACGCAGCTTCATCATGCGGATGTAGTTGTAGGCGTTGATGAGCATCGACGATGTCGAGCCGTTGCCGGTGCTGTCATAGATCTTGATCGGCATGATCTTAACGGTCCAATTTACCCCGGCGATGCCGATAAGATTATTGCCGTGGGCACCGATCGTGCCGCCTGTGTGTGTGCCGTGGCCGTACTCGTCGCTCGGGTTTGCGTCGTTAAAAAAAAAGTCCCAGCCATTGACGTCATCGACGAAGCCATTCGCGTCGTCGTCAACTCCATTGCCAGCGATCTCGCCTGAGTTGATCCAAATGTTGTTTACCAGATCCTCGTGCGTCATTCGCATTCCGGTGTCGATATTTGCTACGACGACGGTCGAACTGCCTGTACTCAGATCCCAAGCCGCCGGAGCCGATATTTTTGTCAAGCCATAAAGTCCGGGATTTGTGTATTGCGCGTCGTTCGGAGTGGCCTGTAGATGGTAATAGAAATTTGGCTGTGCGATCTCAACGCCATCGATCTCGCGATATCGGGCTATCGCGTCCTTTACCGACATTCCCGCCGGAAGCGTGATCCGCTGCCAGCCGATAGCCGCAAATGTCTCGACAGTCTCGCCGCCGATTGCCCGCTTGGCGGCGGTGATGCGTTCGGAATTCAATTCAGAGGAGAACTTTACGAGGATCTCATTCGGGACGAAGTTCTCTTTCGCCGTCTTTTGCGATGACGCCGTCTCGAACAACAGACACACGCCGACAACAGCAAAAAGCACGGTTCGCATTAAGAAAAGCTTACGATCCATAGCTGGGACATCCTCTCGAGTGTATTCCGATAATAGTAGAAAGTATTCCGATTTTAAAACCGGACGGACGCGAATACAAGCTATTTTGTATTCGCCCAACGGAGGGGAAAATTGGGCGGCTAGTGGGGCTCGAACCCACGACCTCCTGAACCACAATCAGGCGTTCTAACCAACTGAACTATAGCCGCCGTATATCAATGGAAAATTGAGAGTTGAAAATGGACAATTAAAGAACTGCTCCTAAATTCTCCGTTTTCAATTTTCAATTTGCAACTGGTACCCCCGGCAGGGCTCGAACCTGCGACCTACGGCTTAGAAGGCCGTCGCTCTATCCAGCTGAGCTACGGGAGCATATCAAAAATCAACTTTTAATAGTAACCACCGTTCGGTGGTTAGTCAAACATTTATGCAGTGGTCGCCCGTTGTTCATCAATCTTCGCCAGCATTGTCTCAAAGACTTCGCTGAGGTCGAGTTCGCTGGTGTCGATGACGACGGCGTCGTCGGCTATGGTGAGGGGCGAGTCTTCGCGTGAGACATCGCGTTCGTCGCGTTCGTTGATCTCGGCGAGGGTGTTTTCGTAGGAAGTGATGCGGCCCTTGGATTGGTCCTCCATGTAGCGGCGGCGGGCACGAGCCTCTGGTGTGGCGGTCAGGAAGAATTTGATGTCGGCTTTGGGAAAGACAACGCTGCCGATATCGCGGCCCTCGAGGACGCAGCCGGTCGGTGAAGATTCGCCGATAGCACGCTGATGATCGACCATGATGCGTCGAACTTCCGATATCGTCGATACCTGCGAAGCTGCCTGTGCCGCATCGAGCGTGCGAATATCTACCGAAACATCGTCGCCGTCAAGCATCACCTTCATCGCGTCCGGCTCGCCGACGAGGTCGATCTTTGCCGTCTCGGCGATCATGGCGATTCGGTCAATGTCCCAGAAAGGTACGCCTTCGCGGGTCACAGCCAATGCCACGGCACGATACATCGCCCCAGTGTCAAGATAGAGCAGGTTCAGTTTTTTGGCAAGCATCTTGCCGAGCGTAGATTTGCCCGCTCCGCTGGGGCCGTCGATGGCGATTATCATTTCGGTATATTTTACCGAATTCCAAAGCAAAGTCAGATTGCGAAAGGAAAAAATGGCCAGCGTCGTGTGGAGACACGCCGCCGGCCCAGTTGGCTCATCATGAGAAGCTATTTTTTGAACACCTTAACGGCTCGATCCGGATAATCGGTGATCACGCCGTCGAGGTCGAAGGTTTTTATACGTTCGAGATCGGCGACCTCGTTTATGGTCCAAGGGATGATCTTGAGTCTCTTTTCGCGACAGGCAGCGACCAATGCGGCATCGACGAGCGAGAAATGCGGACTGTACGTGTCCGGCAAAAAGCCGAGGCGCTCGAGATTCTTCTCGATGCCGTCTTTGTTGCTGACGAGCAAGGCGAGCGGCAGTTTGTTGTCGAGCTTTCTAAGCTCCTGTAATGGACGAACGTCGAATGACTGCACGATCACCTTCTTCTGCATCTTTGCGGCAACGATCTCGTCGAGTACGAGTTTTGCAAAAACAGGGATCGCGGGGTGGAATTTGCCATCGCCCTCGGGGTTCGATTTGATCTCGATGTTATATCGCGGGGCGGTAAGCTTGTTTTGCCGGACATACTTAGCGATCTCGACAAAAACATCTCGCAGCAAAGGCTTCGCGACCTTCATTTTTACCTGCTCAGGAAAGCCTTTGTTGCCGATGCTGCCGACATCGTAGAGCTTGACCTCGCTGTAGGGCATCTGGAATATGTTGTATTCCCGTTCCTTATCGGCCGGGATCGGTTTGCCATCTTTATCGAGCGAGATAACCGAGGAAAACCACGGTTCGTGCGAGACGACGACTTTGCCATCTTTTGAGACAACGACATCGAGTTCGAGTGTATCAGAACCTAGTTCGAGGGCTTTTTTGAAGGAAGGGATCGTGTTCTCAGGAACGTAGCCGCGAGCACCGCGATGGCCCTCGATGCTGAAGGGGCGAGGCATTTGAGCAAAGACGCTCGCCGTCAAGAGTAGTAGTGAGGTAATTAAGAATAAATTCTTCATACTTTTTTTATGCTTTTCTCTGCGTCCTCAGCGATCTCTGCGTTTAAGAAATTTTAACGCAGAGACCGCAGAGACCGCAGGGACATCCTAGAACGAGAATTTTACCGCAACTTGAATCTGCCGTGCCGGAAAAGCGCTGCTTATGTTACCGAATGCGGCACTCGTGATGTCGGAGTTGGCGGCGGCAAAATTTGTCTTGTTAAAGACGTTAAAAAACTCTGCACGGAAATCCAACCTCGTCTCGTCGGTGATCGGCAGCTTGAACTGCTTGTGAACCGCCAGATCCAGATTAAAGTAACGGTCGCTACGAGCGATGTTGCGTGCCGCCGAACCGAACGGAGCCCAAACCGGCGGACGCGTTAGACACGTGCCGACGGGGAGGAAGTAGTTCGTCGTAGGATTTGGCCTGTCGCCGCGATTCACTGGGTCGCAGGTCGCGTTCGGCCTGAGAGCAACGCCGCCGAGAAATGACGGCAGGTTGTTCGTCACCGGCGAAGGGCCGTAGCGGAAGTTGATCGGCTGTCCGCTAAGCATCGTGTTGATGCCGTTGAGTGTCCAACCGCCGACGATTGCGTCAAGTACCGGATTCATATCCGAACCTAACCAGCGTCCGCGTCCGATCGGCAGTTCATAGACAAAACTCGTCGTGTTGTTGAACGGCTGATCGTACGCACCGATTCCTTTGTCGGCCTTGAAATTATTAACATCCTGCGGCGTTCCCGTGTTGCCATTCGGCTCCTCGAGCACCTGCGAGCCGTTATCCAGAGCCTTGGAGAACGTGAACGAATTGAGCAAGTAAAGGCCTTTGCTGAAACGCCGTTCGAACTTGACCTGCAATGCGTTATATGTCGAAAAACCCTCGGGCAGAACGGCCGAGATCGATCCGAAACCTACGATCGGACGCCGTGCCTGCAGCGAAGGCTGCTGGGCTGCAGGAAGGCCGGCCTCGATCTGCGTAAGCGGCCGTGCCTGATTGAGATCTGCAAGCAGCACGGAATTTTTCACCTTGTTGCCAACATATGCGACATCGAGGACCGTGTTGCCCCATAGTTCGCGCTGGATCGAGACCTGCCAGTTTTGAATGCTGGTGGTCGGCTGGTTTTTCGGAACGTAGAGCGTCACATTGTTGGGCAAGCCGCTGGTCGGATAACCGAGTTGAGTCGTGCGAAAACAGTTTCCGGCGTAAACGTTGCCCACGCAGAGCGGATTGAGTGTCGGATCCGGCGCGGTCTGGGCAACAGCCGCACGTGTGATGATCGGGAAATTGGTGCCCAGAATATCTGCGCTGCCGAGACGGTTGAGGAATACGTAACCGACGCCATAACCGCCGCGGATCACGGTCTTGTCAAACACATTGTAAGCAAAACCCAAACGTGGGCCGAAGTTGTTTCGATCCGGATCAACCAACGCCCGATCGGCGAGCGATCCGTCCCTGGCAAGAACGATCGTGTTGCTGACCGGATCGTAATTTGACAGTCGATTGTTCTTTTCCCAATATGGTGTGCCGAATTCGTATCTCAGTCCGAGGTTGAGCGTCAGTTTTTGATTGACCTTGATATCGTCCTGAACATAGCCGTAATGAAACCGCTGCTGCATATCGGCGATGGTCAGGTTTGCCAATTCGTACTGGCTTCTCAGGCCGAACATAAAGTCAGAGAGATTGTACAGATTGCTTGGGGCAGCACCTACTGGGCGGCTGTACTGGCCGGTGTAGGTGTCGATGCCCATCAGGGGATTCGTGTCCTGCACCTCGGTGCGGACCCGCAGATATTCGTAACCGGTCTTGATGCTGTGACGGCCCAGAAGGAATGTGTAGTTGAGCCGCAAGTTATAGTTGGTCGGATTTTGAAACTGCGGATTAGTCGCCTGACGGCCGAGTTGCGAAATTCCACCGATCGCCTGTGTCGTCAAACCGCCCGTGATCAGCGGATCGGTCGGCAATCCCGTGATGCCGTATAGGTCGAACATGCTCGGGCCGCCAGTCAGCGGTGGACGTTTGCCCGCGTCGATCTGCGACCATGAAAACCGCGCGTCGAGCACGGATGCGTTTTTCAGCAGGTATGTGCCGCCGAGGGCGAGCTGTTTGTTCGAAATATCGACAAAGCCATTCTGATTACTGCCCGACGCCCCAGGGATATTCGGCCCTTCGAACGCTTCTGACGTTCTATTACTCCAACGGCCAAAGATGCTGACCGCATCATTGAATTTGTGATCGATTCGGAAGTTATACTTGTCGTTAAACTGTTTGTTTTGAACAAGTTCCGAATAGTTGTTCGACGCGCCCGAAGTGGTCGGTGCCGGCAGATCAGTCAACACCTTTCGGGCAAACGCTGTCATCGGGATAGGTGTTCCAGCCGCGTAAACCGTACCTGTAAAAGGGTCGCGAACGGCGACCGAAAGAACGCCTGTTCGCTGTGTGGCGGTCGGCAGGGTCGAGAAGACAAGGTTCTTCTGGATCTGGCGAAAGCCCTCGTAGTCCCCGAAGAAGAAAGTGCGATCCTTAATGATCGGCCCGCCGAAGGTGAAGCCGAATTGGTTACGGATAAGCGGCGGCTTTACACCACCGGCAGGCTTGAAGAAGCCAACCGCATTGAGCACGGTATTGCGGTGAAATTCCCAGAGCGAACCGCGAAACTGATTCGAACCGGTGCGGTACGTCGCATTGATCACCGCTCCGCCTGAGCGTCCAAATTCGGCACTGTAGGTATTTGTTTGAACTTTGAATTCAGCGATCGCATCCGGAGAGACTTGGACGACCTGGCTAGAAAAGCTCTGGTTGCTTGTGCCGTAGGCGTTATTATCGACGCCGTCGAGCAGGAAGTTGTTGACCGTAGCACGAAGGCCGTTGACATTAAACGCCGCCTCGCGTCCGCCGCCGCCGATCGAGCTGTTAGTGTGCGATTCGCGAACGCCCGGAGCGAGCAGAGCAAGGTTCGCGTAACTGCGTCCATTGAGTGGTAACGCGACGATCTGTTGTCGCTGAATGACCTGGCCCTTATCGCTCGAATCGGATTCGAGCAATTGAGCGGCTCCTGTGATCGTTACAGTTTCGGCTGCGGTCGCCACTTGCAATGTCAGATCGACACGCTGTCTGGCATTGACGGATAGGCCGATGTTCTCGGCGACTGTCTTGTTAAAATCACTTGCCTCGACAGTGATCTTATAGGTGCCGATCTTAAGGTTCACGAATTGATAATCGCCATTCGCATCGGTCACTGTAGTCGCGGCGATGCTGGTAGCGGCATTCCTGATCTCGACCTTCGCCCCGACCATGACCGCGCCATTTGCGTCACGGATCGAGCCTAGGACGGTAGCCGTCTCGGACTGCGCCGAGGTGACATTGGTAAATATCGCGACGATCGCGATGACAAACGTAAGGTAGATAAACTTATTTGAATTTCGGGGGTGGTGATTCATAAACTCCTTTAGTTCCGGTTTCGACCGGCGGTTTTATACACAAATTCCGACTCGCCTCGGCGGCACAAAGAACATAAACAGTCTGTAAATGGGTAAGTTACAACCGCATCATTAGGAACGTGATGTGTAAAGAATGGAGTTTATGGGTGTCTCTTGAACTCGGTGTTACGGCGCGGTTTCGAGGGCCTTAACTTGCCGTTGCATTGATATTAATTTGTCTAGCGGATCGTGTCGCGGATATTTTTTGGCAGTTTGTCGAATACAAGTTGATAGGACGTGGAGATCAGATGTTTCAATTCGGTAGGCGTAACGGCATTGAGATCATGAATGCGGACCCATTTGTAGCGGCCGACGTAGGCGGCAGGATCAATGTTTTCGCGTTCGATAAGTTCGTCGAACTTCTCAGGCGTGCATTTGACCGAAAGCCCGCCCGCGATCGAGTCAGCTCCGGTCACGCAGAACATCTTCGCACCAACGCAGAAACATAGATCGGCTCCCCATTTAATGTCCTCGGTCGTACCGGGGAAGGAGAGGCAGAATTTTCGGAGTTGTTCGATGTTCATATTTTTTTCGAACAGCTATGAGCTATCAGCGTAGAGCTGCCAGCTTTCGGAAACTAGTACCTGACACCTCGTAGCTGTTAGCTGTCCCTTAATATTTCTCTCAACGCCGAAAGTGTCAGGCCGACATGCTCCGCCGTTACATCCAGATGCGTCACCATCCTAATCAGATTACCAAAACCGATCGCGAGGATACTCTTATCTTTTAAGGCTGAGACGATCTCGGCAGACGTTTTGCCGGTTGCCGAGATGTCGAAGATGACGATGTTTGTGGCGACTTTTTCGACGCCGATCGTGATGCCATCGATCTCGGCGAGGCCGTGAGCCAGAGCTTTTGCATTGTCGTGATCCTCGTACAATCTGGCCGGGCCCTCTTCGAGGGCAATGAGGCCGGCGGCGGCGAGGATGCCGATCTGGCGCATGCCGCCGCCGAGGCGTTTTCGCCAGATGCGTGCCTCTTTGATGAACTCGGCGGTGCCGAGCAGGACCGAGCCAGCCGGAGCCCCGAGGCCTTTTGAGAGTGTGAACATTACCGAGTCGCAATGCCGCGTCAGATCGGCGACCGATTCATTTAACGCGACTGAGGCGTTGTAGATACGTGCTCCATCCATGTGGACTGGAAGGCCGACGGCGTGAGTCTTTACGCAAATACCCTCGCATGCCGCAGCATTCATAACACTACCGCCCGCGAAATTGTGTGTGTTCTCAAGACAGACCAGGCCCGTCGCGGCCTGATAATACGGCGGGTCGATAAATAGATATGGAGCGATCTCTTCCCACGTTAGATGGCCGGAACCGTCGGCACTTTTTACCGGGCGGATCGTCACGCCCGAGATTACCGCAGCGGCACCGAGCTCGTAATTGAGGATATGCCCACGATCTTCGGTGATAATCTCCTGCCCCGGTTTGGTGTGGACCTTGACTGCGATCTCGTTGCCCATGCAACCAGTCGGGACCCAAAGCGCGGCTTCTTTCTCAAATATCGCGCACGCGCGTTCCTGCAGACGATTGACCGTCGGGTCGTCGCCAAATACATCATCCCCAACCTCAGCCGACGCTATAGCGGCGCGCATTTTGTCGGATGGTTTTGTAACGGTATCGCTTCGTAAGTCGATCACATCCGTAATTTTACATCTTTAATTTGTAATTCGTAATTGGATCGAAACGGGCAACACCCGAGAGAAACAATTTCGAATTACGAATTTGGAATTACGAATTTAAGAAGGCGGAGTGGCCGAATGAATCGATGTCCCAGCCGGCTCTTTTAGCCTCGGCTTGATATGTAGATTCGAGAAAATCGAGGACGAGCAGTCGAGCACTACCTTTCTCTCGAATTTCGTCATACATAAGCAACGCCATTCCACCGTCGGGCGTCCAGAATGCGCTTTCCGGGTGTAGTGGTTCATTCTCTAGTCCGTCGGGTTTTGGTGCGGTGTAAGAATAGAAGGCCGGAGCCGCAACGCTGTTTTCTTTGTCATCGCCAAACCAGAATCCGAAGCTGATGACCTCATGCGAATATGCTTCGCGGGTGACCATGTTGGCTCCGTCTATCGGCGGCGCGGTTTTACCCGAAAATCTAGTTAGTGCGAGATCGAAACTGTGCCAGAAAAGATGGACGGGCGTCGATTTGCCCGTGAAGCGACCGCGAAATTCCTCAAAAACATCATCAACAGCAACGAGTATTTGGTGAAATCGCTCGACGTACACTTTGTCGTACGATTTATTCTCGTGATCGTCGGCAAACGGCGTCGTTGACGGTGCTTCGTACGGCAAAGCCTTGATCTGGGGATCGATGCCAAGCTTTGTGAGATTTGCGAAAACGCTCGCGTAAAAATCTGCGACACTCAGGCCGTCGTAAATAGCAAAATCCTCGATGCGACCATCGCTCGTGCGGATCTTTAATTCGTGATCGTGAAAGTCGAACTCGATCTCGAAGCTGCCGTAATTATGTGGGATCGTTTGCGTCGTTAGTCCTCGTGGGCTGACGTAAAATGGCACGTGCCACCAATGGTTGACGTGCGGATGCATCGCGAGCCGGATCTTACCGACGATCTGCAGATACAGATGGAGTGTATTCTTGGTCGGCCGCCACGCATCGAGCGGCATCTCGGGAAAGTTCGTCATCGTATGAATATATTCTTGGACAAGAGAATTCTACCCGTGACGACGCTTGGATTCAAAATAGCCATATCGAGCGGGAACGGCCCCCCAGGAGCCTGGTGTGCAGGAAGTGGCGCGTTAGTGACATCGCGAGTGCGATTGCGTTAGCAACTGGACAAGATCTTCATCAAACCTACTCTCATCCGTCGCGACCACCATGTGCGATATCCGGGGCATCGGGCCGGTTAATTTGGCCTTTTCAACTTTTTCGTCAAAAGGCCGGTCGCCGAGGTCGAGGCCGATTCTCAATTCGGCCTTTTTGATGTTCACCGCTGCGAATTCGCGATTCTCTAAAATCGAGACGTAAGTCTTTTTCGGCAGGAATGTCGCGTTCGGGAAGTTCTTTGCGATAAAGGCAACAAACGCGTCGTACAGCGGCCGCATGTCGGCGGCTTTGGCGAACTGGTCATCGAGCAAACTATCCGTGCTCCCATAAACCGGCTTGCCGCCGTTGGCGTGGATGCCGGCGAGCAGCGAGGCGTGCATATGGTTAAATTTGTGTTCGTCTTTCAGCCACGCAATTACCTCGTTTCGTTTCTTACTGTTGAATCCGTCGACCGTCTTTAACCAGGTCGCGAGGTCTTTGCCAGTCGCTCCCACGAGCCCGTTCATAAACTCTTTTTCAAACTCGCCTGATGTTTTCTGTGCCATTTTGTTATCTCCAGATACCTAATATTAATCCGATCAGTGCGAAGTAGACCGCGATGTAGCCGCAATTTATCAGCATGTGTTTGAGCGTGCGTTGCTCGAACAGGCTGATGATCACGTACATCGCGATCGCCCAAAAGGCTGCAAGCAAACCGGCCGCGATGCCCCATTTCCAAGTTGTGCTGCCGTCGCCAAGAAAGAACGCCAGATTGTACGACGCGAGATAGGTCAGCACAAATGTCAGGCCGAAGGTTTTCGCCGGACTCATCTGTTTTAGCTGCTCGTCGCTCAGGCCAGTTTCGCGTTGCCACGCTTTCGCAAATAGTAGCGGCGACCACCAGAGTCCGCCGATGACGAGACTCATCACGGCGCAAATAAGTACGGCGATGTGATTGATGTAAAAGTTTTCCATGTCGCGAGATTACGCGAGCGGAAGTTAGATGTATTGGAAAAAATTTACTTTTTCTTTGCGGCTTCTTTGCGTTCTTTGCGGCCTTTGCGTGAGAAAAAAGCAGTTTCACGCCAAGCCCGCTAAGTACGCAAAGAAAACGCAAATAGGAACGAAGAGTTAACCTACCGGAATGTAATTCTGATAATTCGTCTGGATCTTAGCGTACTGCTCGGGCGTGAAGCCGGCGAAGTGTTTGAAATCGTTGATGAAATGCGACTGATCGTAGAAGCCGCATTCAAGCGAGAGCTGGCCCCAGTCGATATTCTCGGCGGAGTCGATCGCGCGAACGGCCTTTTGGAAACGCATTATCTTTAAGTACGATTTCGGGTTCACTCCGACCTGTCGGCGGAACATTTCGGTGAAATGCTTTTGTGAATAGCCGATCTTAGCATTCATTCTGGCGATGCTGATCGCGTCTGGCCGCTCGGTCATTTCGCTGATGGCGAACGCGACGCACGGGTTGATCGACATCTGGGATTGAAACTCTCGGATAAGAAAATCCTCGACTAGGCGGAAACGTTCGTCGATATCTTTAGTTGCCAATAGCTGTTCACGAAGCACACCAAAGTCCGTGCCCCAGACCAGATCTGCATCGACTACGCTGTCCGCGATCTCGTTCATCGGGAATGGGAAAAACGGAGCGGCCAGGCCTTTTTTGAAGGCGATCACCATCATTGCCGCATCCGTTCCCGACGGAATGGTTATCGGCTCAGTCCGAAATCCCGACGCCCACACGTGATTGCACGCCTGTATCTCTTTGAGGCTTTCGTTGTCGTAGATGTATTGCGGCGTGTCGTGAAAATCGATCAGGATCTCGGTGTCACCATTCGGCAAAAACCGGTCGACCTTGTGTGCGTGCTGTACGCCTTCGTAATAGATGAATATCTCGACAAACTGGCCGAGCGGAAATCTGGGTATGTGTGCCCGAAATATCATCTTAAAAACCGCGTTCTAGGTTTTTAGCACATTTGTGAGCATACCGCCAAGATTTTCGAGCAGGGCTTTTGTCTTTTCGTCCGTCATCTCGCCGCTGTCACCTTCGAATTTCTGACTGACAAAGCCGACCGCGATCTCCATCGGCATTACGTGAACGCCCATGATCGTAAAGACGCCGCGAAGGTGGGCGAGACATCTGATCCCGCCGAACTGCCCCGGCGAAGCAGTGATCAGCGCCGCCGTCTTGCCCTTTACCGGCTCGTACATCTTGTATTTTTCGTTAGCTCGTGATGTCCAGTCAATCGCATTCTTAAATCCGCCGGGAATACCGCCGTTGTATTCCGGCGAGGAGATCAGAAAACCGTCGTGAGCGTTCATCACGTCCTGTAGACGAAGTGCGTCTTCGTTAAAGGCTCCGCCATCCTGCATGTCCGCGTCGTAGATCGGCAACGGAAAATCGCGAAGATCAATTACGGTAACGTCAGCTCCGGCGGCACGAGCTCCTTCGGCGGCGATAGCAAGGACTCGTTTGTTATAAGAATTTTCGCGATAGCTACCCGCGATGGCTAGGATCCTTTTCATATTTTTTTCGAACTGAAAACTGAACAACTATTAACTGTTAGATCTAACAGGTTTGAGTCAAATATTTTGTAGTTGGTAGTTAAAGATCATCTTTCTCGATCCCGGTTATCTTATCTACTCGATTTGAATGTCGACCGCCTTCAAAATCGGCGGCGAACCATGACTTTATGATGTCGGGGATGGTTCCTTCGGGAGATGTTCGGGCTCCGATCGCGAGGACGTTTGCGTTGTTGTGCTGGCGGGCGAGGCTTGCGGTCTCGGCGTTCCAGGCGACGGCGGCACGGATGCCGCGTACCTTGTTTGCCGAGATCGCCATGCCGGTACCGGCGCCGCAAACGAGCAGGCCTTGGTCGAATTCGCCGCGAGCGACGGCCTCGCCGACCTTGCGGGCGTAGTCGGGATAATCCACCGAGTCGGGCGAATTTGTGCCCATATCGGTGTACTCGACACCGATCTCGTCGAGCGTGCTCTTGATCTTCTCTTTTTCTTCAAAACCAGCGTGGTCAGCGGCGAGTGCGATCTTCATACATTGATTTTAGCGTATTACCGTGCTGACTCAAATTCGCGGCTTTTCTTAGCGTCTTTGCGGCCCTGCGGGAAGTTTCTGATTTCCCGCAAAGACGCAGAGACGCAAAGAAGATTTAGGAAATGTGCAAGAACGTGGCGATTGCCCGTTCAAAGAGGTAAATCTTGGAGGAAACCTATATGAAGCTTAAGTATTTGTTGATAGTGTTGACGATCCTTTTTATCTCTTCGACGTTGAGGGCGAGTAGCGTTGATGAACTTACAAAAAAGGCTCTGTCCGAGGATGCCGCGACCGCAGTGCCGGCAATACGTGAATTGCGGGCAATGGGCACGACGGGACTCGATGCTTTGTTCGTTAAATATGCGGCTGAGATCGAACGGTATTCTAAGACAGGCGAACGCACCGAGAGCTGGCAGAATATCGCAAACGCAATAGACACCGTGTCGATGCAAAAGGACGATTATGCCTCACACCTTTATTGGTACACCGACATCGAGGAAGCAAAACGGGTTGCTACGAAACAGAATAAGCCGATCCTGTCTCTCCGCCTTCTTGGCAATCTCAACGAGGAATTTTCCTGTGCGAACAGCCGCCTTTTCCGTGCCATCTTGTACTCGAACGACGAAATCGCCAGTTACCTTCGCGACAACTACATTCTCCACTGGAAATCGGTCCGACCCGCTCCGCGGATCACGATCGATTTTGGCGACGGCCGCAAGATCGAGCGGACCGTGACCGGCAACAGTATTCATTACATCCTGGATAGCGACGGGCAGATAATCGATGCTTTGGCCGGACTCTACAGCCCGCAGGCTTTTTTGAGCTATCTCAAGCAGTCGCGTGAACTGCTCAGCACGACCGCGAAACTCACGCCTATTGAAAAGCGAAGATCTCTGCTCGAGTTTCGAAAAAAGAATTTCGACGCGATCCGAAAGAACCGCGACGCTGCGGTCGCCAGCGCCAAGGTAACGTTTACGGAACCGAAGGATACGACGGTCGCGCTCGCCGTTATGGAGCGTGCGACGTCAAAGGCCATTGTCGTCGACGAGGTTGGTTTGCTGCGTGTTTATGACGATTTTGCGAAATTCGAGCCGCAGATAAACTTTGATTCGTGGAACAAACTTGCGAAAGTCTATTCGCCTGGATCAGGAATCGACTCATCCTCGAACGCATTTATCCGAAGGCAGAATAAGGCAACCGGACTTTCGGAAAACGAGTTTGCTGGCCTCTTTGCCAAGCTCGAAAATTTTGTCGCTCTCGACACCACACGAAATGATTTTCTGTTTCACACGAAACTCTACGAGTGGCTAAACGCCCGCCGTCCGCTCGGTCTCGAAGCGTTCAACTCGCAGGTTTATGACGTACTTTTCAAGACGCCAGAAACGGACAAATGGTTGGGTCTTTATTCAACGGACGTCTACACGGCGCTTGATGGTAATGGGTTGATCGGGAAATAGATTTGTCGATAACAACTACCATGGACTGAGTTCTTTCGGGCTTGCCCGTCTATTTGCGGAGAAGCTTGCTTCTCCGACGACAATCCTTTCAATTTCTTGCGGCTTGCCGCTGCCGAACGCTCGGCGGCGGCAAGCCGCAATATTTTCTCTCCCGCTTTCGGAGAAGCGAGCTTCTCCGCAAATAGAGCGGCAAGCCGCAAGAGAGGCTACCCGTGGAACATACTAAAAATTTGGTTTGCCAACCGAAAGGGCATATAATTGCGTCTTACTCGGATGGTGACCAAAACAACAGCAACGATCCTTCTCTTTTTCGCATTTCTCGCGTGTTTCGCAGGCGAAATAAGTGCGCAGGATTTTTTGCCGGAGTTGGTCAAGCGTATTAAGCCGTCGGCGGTGGCGATCGAGACATTTGATTCGAAGGGTACTACGCTGGCTCGCGGGAGTGGATTTTTTATCGCCCCGGATCGCGTCATTACTAATCGCCACGTCATCGAGCGTTCGTCGCGGGTCGAGATACATTTGATGGACGGAAAGAAATTCCCGGTCAAAGGCGTGCTCGCTGTCGATGGTGAGGGAGATTTGGCTTTGCTGCAGGTCGATGTGCCGCGTGGCTTGGCACCGCCGCTGCCTCTGGTTCGCTCGGCCCCGCAAGAGGGTGAATCGATCGTTGTAATCGGCAATCCGTACGGGCTCGAAGGTTCGGTCTCGAATGGTATCGTATCTGCGGTCCGCGAGATCTCGGGGTACGGTAAGATCATTCAGATCACGGCCTCGATCTCGCCGGGCTCGTCAGGCTCGCCCGTGGTCAATATGGCCGGACAGGTGATCGGCGTCGCGACATTGCAGGCGGCTGAGGGGCAGAATCTGAATTTTGCTGTGCCCGCCGAACGCATTTCGCAGCTCAAGATCGCAGACGTGCAAACTTTCGCGTCACTCGCTGCCGAGACACAACGGAACAAGCGTTCGGCTGCCGAGCGGCTTTATGCTCAGGGTTTGGCGCAGATGTCGCGGGACGATTATGCTCGTGCGGTTCCGTATTTCGAAAAGGCGGCTGAAACCGATCCGAATTATGCCGAGGCGTGGTATCAGGCGGGTTATTGCTACGGTGTTTTGAACAAACACAACGATGCTCTGCGTGCGTCGAAGCAAGCGGCAAAGCTGCGGCCTGAGTGGTCTGCAGCCTTTATCAATATCGGTGCATCGAGCTATGCACTCGGCCAGTACAAAGAAGCGGTGGATGCATATCGTCAGGCGATAAAGCTCGACGACGATGCGGAAACGCAGTATTCGCTCGGCCTCTCATACAATAAGCTCAACCGAACGGACGAGGAGATCCTAGCCTACCGCCGTGCCGTCACGATGAAGCCCGAACACGCCAACGCGATCGAAAAACTCGGCCTCGCACTCTTCAAAAACCGCCGCTTCGCCGAATCTGCGATCTATTTCGAACAGCTAAAGACCTACAAGCCCGACGCCAAGACCTACAACTACATCGGCGAGAGCTACTTCGAACTCAACAAGACCGACGAGAGCATTGAGGCCTTTAACAACGCCGTCAGCTACAACCCCGACCTCGAAAAAGCCCGCTTCAACCTCGGCCGTGCCTACCTAAAACAAGGCAATCGCGAAATGGCGCAGGTGCATTACGAGATCCTGAAGAATGCCCGTTCGGATTGGGCGGATCGGTTGTACGTTTTGCTAAATCCCTAGCATCTACTTTTTACCCGATTTCTCCAGAACTAAAACGCTCCAAAAACTTTCCTGGATCTGCTTCTCCAGAAAGAGACTCGTGTGCAGGCCGCAGGTGAAGAATGATGAGGCGAGTGGAATCTTGATCATTTCGGGGCCGCCCTTTGCTAGTTCGGTCTCGGAGAGGAGCGAGCGTTTGGTGACGCGGCCGTCGCCGGGGGTGAACATCGCGGCCTTTACCTCGTCCTTTTTAATTTGTTTGCCATCGGCGGCTTTTATATCTTTGGCTTCGACCAGGGTCGTCCAAGTGCTTTTTTTGTCGTCACGGATCAGAACTGCCGCGTCGAGAGTTGGCGCACAGTTGCCGCCGTAGGCAAAGAGTTGGACTGGAGCTGTTTTGCTCGTCGCGTCCATCGCGAGATGAAATCGCCGTGCTCTATCGAGAGCCGAGACAAAGTAAGCTCGTACCTGTGCGTATGTTGTCCGCGCTAAGATCCGGTCATCCGAGTTGGCGTTCTTGTCCAGTTTAGCTGGCTTAATCTCTTTGTTTGTCAGGGCGAGGCGTCCGGCGTCTCTTAGTTTGCTGAGGAATTTCGGATCGGCGATGGCTCCCCAACCGTATTTGATCCACGTCTCGACATCATAAATATCGACTTTCATCGGCTGCAAATTCTCATCGAGAAAGCGAGCCGAGTTTTGATGCGGGATGAGCTGAAAAACCGACGGATTGGTCATCACGTCTTCCGGCCGAGGGTCATCGACAAAAGGAAGGTCACGATTTGCAACGATCGGATAGCCATTGAGCAACGTGTCGAAAGCGCTGAACGCACCTTCGTTGGGCGTACCGAACATCATTAATTTTTCGATGTGTGCCGCTCCGGCCCACGTCGGGATGGGCGAGCCGTTTCGAGGCAGATCGGCCGAGCCGTACATCGCCGCGTATCGGGCGACGAGGCCGCCCATTGAGTGGGCGAGGATGTCGAATTTTAGCTTCGGCGATCTCAGACGCCGTTTAGCCGTAGCCATTCGCTGCATCAGCAACTTGGCCGACTCGACATTGTCTCGACGCCAGTCGTAGGCGAATACGTAAAAGACATCGGTCGCCTTTGGATTGTTCCATGTAGCCTCGGTGTAGCCCCGTTGTTTCAACGCGTCGATCAGCGTTTGGTAGACCTCGACGTCGGGCAGCACGCGCAGTTCGACCGTGCGAATGATGTCTTTGGCCTGGAGACTGTCGCGATTTCTGCTCAGGATTGGCGACGTCATTGGCAGCCTCAGATCGTCGTCTTTGTCGCGTTTTATATTAAACCAAACTGCGTTTCCGTTCGCCGGATTTACGAGCTGTGAACCGCTGATTCCCGGAATAATAATGATCGGCGGCTTGCCCGTCGTCTGAGCATTAGCACTCACGAAGGTGGCAACGATGGCCAGGGCGATCAGCGTAAGTCGTTTTGATATATGTACTAAGAATGATTTCATATCGTGACCTTTTAGTCTCTCTACGGAGCCTAGCACGGTTCGTCAAATGCTACTGTTACTCTCCATACACTCACTTTGATGCATTTATTCGTCCAAAGCAGTAAAATTGGGGGATATGGAACTAACCGTTGCAATAACCGGAGCCTCCGGCACGATCTACGCACACCGCACTTTGCAGCTGCTGGCGGCTAGCGGTGCGGTCGATTCGATCAATCTCATCATGTCCGGCACGGCGGCGGTCGTCGCTCAGGTCGAGATGGGCGTGAATCTCAAAGATGCTGACGCATCGAAAATCAACGACTGGCTCGGCCTCGACGCCGGTTCCAAACTTATCCGTTACTGGCGGCTCGATAATTTCGCTGCTAAGCCCTCCTCGGGTTCGTACAAACAGGCCGGGATGATAATCATTCCGTGTTCGATGGGAACGATCGGCTCGATCGCGAGTGGTGCGGGAACGAATCTTATCCATCGTGCGGCGGACGTTTGCCTTAAAGAAGGCCGCAAGCTTTTGCTCGTTCCTCGCGAAACGCCGTACAACGCGATCCATCTCGAAAACATGCTCCGCCTCACGCATGCCGGTGCTCGGATCCTGCCCGCGAGTCCGGGTTTTTACCATCGGCCCAAGACGATCGACGATCTGGTCGAGCATCTTTGTTTTCGCATCCTGGATCAGTTTGATATTCCGCATTCTAAAAAGTCGCAATGGACGGGCGATGAAGTTCCGGATGCTGAATAGGAGGTTTAACGCAAAGACGCTAAGGTCGCTAAGCCGCGAAGGAAAGACGCGGGCCACATGAATCCGACTTCTTTGCGGTCTTTGCGACTTTGCGTTAAAAAATCTTATGACCGATTCCGTCGAACGCTTTAACAACCGCGTAGCCAACTACGTCAAATACCGGCCGCATTATCCGCGTGAGATCATCGGGTTTCTGGAGGCGGAGTGTGGGTTGACGCATGAGACGGCGATCGCGGATGTCGGATGCGGAACGGGCATTTCGACGGCGTTGTTCCTTGAGAACTGCAACAAGGTCTACGGCGTCGAGCCTAACGAAGCGATGCGCGAGGCGGCGGTCGAGTTTCTCAAGGACTTTCCCGATTTCACGCCGATCGACGGCACGTCGGAAGCGACTACGTTGCCGGATGACAGCGTAGATATGATCGTCGCGGCTCAGGCGTTTCATTGGTTTAATGCTGAGGCCACGCGGCCTGAGTTCAAACGCATCGGACGCGACGGAGCCTATACCGTTCTTATATGGAATGAACGCCAGCTCGACACGACGCCGTTTCATATTGAGTACGAGGCGTTCTTGCTCAAGTTCGCTCGCGACTATCAGAGGGTCAGGCACGAGAATATCGCCGCCGGAGAGATCGCTAACTTCTATCAACAGAACTACGGAACCAAAACCTTCCCCAATTCGCAGATCTTCGAATTCGATGGCCTGAAAGGCCGTATGCTGTCTGCCTCATATATGCCGAACGGAGATCACCCGATCTACGCTGAGATGATCGCCGAACTGCAAACTCTATTTGCCAAACACGCCGAAAACGGTAAAATCAGAGTTTTGTATGACACGAATGTGTACTTCTCCTGCATTTAGTTTATGCCTCTAACGACCGAACAGACCCCCGGAATTCGCACCATTACCGTTGCTCACTCGCCCGACTCGGACGACGCGTTCATGTTCTACGGCCTCGCGACGAATAAGCTCGCGACCGACGGCCTCAAGTTCGAGCACACCTTAAAAGACATTCAGTCGCTCAATGAGGACGCGAAAAACGGTGTCTTTGATGTTACGGCAATCTCGTTTCACGCTTATGCGTACGTCTCGGACAAATACGCTCTGCTGCCGCATGGCGCTAGTATCGGCGACAAATACGGCCCGATCGTCGTTTCCAAAGAGCCGCGAAACGCGAGCGATATCGGTTCGATGAAGATCGCTGTTCCGGGCGAGATGACGAGTGCGTATCTTGCTCTGCGGCTGTACAACAAAGATTTCGAACACGTCGTCATTCCGTTTGACGAGATCATCGGCGAAGTTAAAAGCGGCCGCGTCGATGCCGGTCTGCTCATCCACGAAGGCCAGCTTTTCTACAACCAGATGGGCCTCGACAAGGTTCTCGACCTCGGCGAATGGTGGTTTGACAAGACCGGCCTGCCGCTGCCGATGGGTGGCAACGTCATCCGCCGCGATCTTGGGCCTGAGCTGATGGAAAAGGTCTCAAAGCACCTTCTCGCGTCGATCGTCTATTCGATGGACAATCGCGAAGACGCGCTTAGCTACGCGATGCAGTTCGCACGCGATATGGAGCCGGCTCTGGCAGATCGCTTCGTCGCGATGTGGGTCAATGACCTCACGCTCGACTACGGCGACCGCGGCCGCGAATCCGTCAAACGCCTCCTAGCCGAAGGCCACAAGGCCGGAATCATACCGCATAAGGTGAAAGTAGAGTTTGTTTAAGGGTGGTTTTGGGTCTTTGGTTTTCGACCAAGACCAAAGACCTAAAGCGTACCCCCCCGCCTAACCACCTGTCTCCTTTTGTTAGTTCAAGACACCGATTTCAGTACAAGAGATCTTTCGGTAGACTAGAGATGAATGCGACGTTTCTACGCACCAAAGGCAAGTTTTACGACGACCACCGTTACTCTCGATCAGGAAGAGGCCAAACATCTTCGCGACGTTCTGCGCTTAAAGACTGGCGACGAGATCGCCGTTTTCGATGGCGAAGGGAATGAATTTCTCTGTCGCATCGAGACGGTGGCGAAGAAGGAGAGCACTGCCGCCGTCATCAAACAGATCGACGC
>JANNWQ010000384.1:0-4220 GCA_031408595.1 Acidobacteriota bacterium
CCAGCCCAGAACCGGCCGCGCCGGTCGCATTTGCCATCATTGAAACGATTGCCTGGCTTGGCTGTTTCCGGCGACGCAATCACCGTCGCCTGGCCTGTATCGAGATCGACAGCCTTATTATACTGCTCAAACATCCGCAGCATCTTACCGAGCTTGATGCCCTCAGCCGACTTGAACGTTACAAGCGATATCCGCTTTTCACCTTTGTCGAGAACACCGAGAGCACCGTAATCGGCACCGACAAGATTGATCGCCCGCTCGATCACACCTTCAGAAACTTCGTTAAAATCTGAGTGAGAATTGAGCGTGTTTGCGATTTCAAGCAGAGCATTGATTCGCCGCGATTCCTGTTCTTGCGTCACATATAGGCTCGTATAACGATAGCCGATGGCGAGGTGGCGGGCGATCGATTCGAGAAACGCAACCTCTTCGTCTAGCCAGACGCGCGGCTTCTTGGTGTCGTGGAGGCCGAGCAAGCCAAGTACGTCGTCGCCGACTCTGATAGGAATCACTAACAACGAACGTGTATCCAGAGCTTTCGCAAAGAACTTCAGCGTTGTGTCCTTTATCTTCGAAATATCATTGATGCGCAGCGGCTTGGTGAAATCGAGTTGCTCGGCGAGCTTTGCTGCGTCAAACGGAAATTTGGTTCCCTGACTCTTTGGGATCGACTTGTCCTTTCGCCATTCGTGGCTGATGATCAGGTCTTTACCACCACTAAGCTGTAGCAGATCGCAGCGGTCAGCCTGGAGCATCCGGCCGATCTCAGAGACGATGACGTTGAGAAATCGTTCAAGGTCGATATCCGTCGGAAGGTCGGTGGCGAGCCGGTCGAGGATGCCCTCGCGTGCGTCATGCATCGCGGCTTTGCGTTCGAGCGAGAGTTTGGCTGATTCCGGATCGATGTCCATATATCTTGGTTTAGCTTCGAACGGAATGGGTCACAATGTCAAGTTGACACACTTCGGCTACGAAGTGTGTAGTTACGAAACACATCGACCGGATTTTGCTTCTAATTTGGGCGCTTGAGCGGTGGATTTGCCAGACGATTTCTCGGAACCTCTTTCTGTGCGCCCGGCTGAGTCACCGACTTTGTGGGCGTCGTCACAGGCTTTGCGGGTGGCGGCAACTTTGTATTAGCGCGTGGTGGAGCCGAGTTTGAATTTGAATTGGATGTGTTCGAGTTCGAGTTAGAATTTGAGGCCTTGTTCGCCGCCTTGTTGGCATTGGTGTCCTTCGAAACATAATCCACACGCTGCCGGCCGGCCTCAGCGTCCTCGAGCAGGGCGATGGCACGGTCGTTCGACGGGTCGAGCTCAATCGCCTTCTTAAGCGGTGCGATGGCTTCGCGATATTTAGCAAGCTTGATCAGAACCGCCCCGAGTTCGGTCTGGTACTCGGTGTCGTCAGGCTTGAGTTTTACGGCTTCGTCGAATTCTTTCTCAGCTTCTTCGTCCTTGAGCAGCTTGCTGTAAGTTCTGCCTAGATAGAAGTAGGCAGCATCGTCTTTCGGATTAGCTTTCAGCCACTTCTCATAAGCTTCGACGGCTTTTTCGAATGCGACCTCAGAGCGCAATTTTGAGGTCTTCTGTTTGCCTTCACCGATCGTTACCAGCGGAACGGCTTCGCCAGCCCGCTCGAACTGCATCTCTTGTACGCCATACGCGACCCCGAGTTTGAAATGAGCTTCTGCCAGTTCCGGATTCATCTCGACTGCCATCTTTAGCGCAGCGATGGCAGCGTCGGTCTGGTTTTCATCGAGGAGCCGTGTGCCCTCGGCAAGCGCAGCATTGGCATCGGCAAAGCTGGTCGGAGCCTCGACAACGGCCGTATTGGCGACCTCTGAGTTCGCCGTATTTCGCGAACAACTCAAAGCGAACGCCGCAACTGCAACCAAGCAAAAAATGAAACCAAACTTCTTCATGACAAACCTAACCAAACCTAGCCTGGCGGAAACACGAATTGACGCCCGGCTAGCAGATGCACATGCAAGTGAAAAACGGTCTGGCCGCCGTCAGAGTTCGTATTAATTACGAGCCGGTAGCCATCTTCCGCAAAACCGCGGTCACGGGCGATCTCTGCGGCAGTGAACATTAGATGCCCGAGCGTTTCTTTTTCCGCCGCTTTCGCCTTATCCATCGAATCGATGTGATCACGCGGGATTATCAGAATATGCGTCGGTGCCTGAGGGTCGAGGTCGTTGAAGGCAACGCAGACGTCATCCTCATGTACCCGTGTCGACGGAATACGCCCGTCAGCGATCTTACAAAAAATGCAGTCTTTCACAACCATCTTTGATGCATTTATTTAACCACAGACACGCCCGAAAGTTAATTATTTGCTTCTTCCGCCGTCGACGTTAGGCCCGATTTGATTCGTTCGATATCCGCTCCAAGCGAGCGGAATTTGCGCACGATCGTCTCGTAACCGCGGTCAATATGATAAACACGGTCGATCAGAGTCTCACCGTCCGCACACAATGCTGCGAGCACAAGAGAAGCCGATGCACGCAGGTCGGAGGCGATGATCTTCGCTCCTGTTAACTGAGTCTTACCTCGAACGGTCGCTGTATTGCCTGAAACTGAAATATCTGCGCCCATTCGTTGCAACTCGGAAACGTGCATAAAGCGGTTTTCAAAGATCGTCTCGGTCACATGCGAAACACCCTCAGCCTGAGTCATCAACGCCATGTATTGAGCCTGCATATCCGTCGGAAAAAGCGGATGCGGCTCGGTCGTAACGTCTGTTGCCTTGAGCCCGCCTGCAGAACATCTTACGAGCAAGCTGCTCTGGTTGAGCTCTTCGATCTCGACGCCGGCCTCGCGGAGTTTCTCAATAACAGCCTTCAAATGCGTCGGGTCGCAACTCTTGATCTCAAGTTCGCCGCCCGTGATCGCCGCGGCGACGATGAACGTTCCTGTCTCGATTCGATCAGGAATGATAGTATGCTCTGCACCGCCAAGGCCCTCGACGCCGTCGATCTCGATCGTCGGCGTGCCGGCACCTTTGATGCGGGCTCCCATTTTGTTTAGCAACTCGGCGAGATCCTCGATCTCCGGTTCCTGAGCGGCATTCCTGATCGTTGAGCGGCCGCTAGCAAGTACGGCGGCCATCATCACATTCTCAGTACCCGTGACGGTTACTTTCTCAAAATTGATAGTGTTGCCGACCAGACGGCCTTTTGGAGCACGTGCTACGACATCGCCGGATTCGAGCGAAACGGTTGCTCCCAGTTGCTCAAAAGCACGCAAATGAAGATCGATGGGCCGCGTTCCGATCGCACAACCACCCGGAAGACTAACCTTCGCCTGTCCAAAGCGTGAAAGCAGTGGTCCCAAAGCAAGCACGCTCGCACGCATCGTTTTGACTAGCTCGTACGGAGCTTCGAATAGCTCGACGTTCTTCGCCGTCACCTTATGCGTACGCAATTCCGGAGTCAGAACCGTCGCCCCGAGATCCTCGAGAAGGCGCCGCTGCGTGATCAGATCCTTTACATACGGAACATTGTGTAGCGTCACAGTTTCCGGCGTCAGAAGCGTCGCCGCCAGACACGGCAGAGCCGAATTCTTCGCTCCGCCGATCTCGATCTTTCCCTTTAGCGGTCGGCCGCCGCGAACCAAAAATTTATCCATCGATCATTCCCCGCGAACATGGTCGCGTTCAGTTTATCTAATAGGTATCAAAAGAAAATGTTATCACAGCCTCATGTTTTCCAAGGACGATTTGTAGCAACGTTTGGCTAGCGCGGGTACATCCAATTATCAGCTTTGGACAATGCCGATAGTTGGTTCGCTTTAATGAATCTGTTCAAAGTTGCTTTTCCCCGGCCGGATCAACCCTCCTTTCGACCGGGGATTTTTTATCGCCTGAGGTTCTCCCGCAGACGAATTATTTGTTCGGTATGACGGCGTTCGTGCAGCCCTGAGAGGGCAAACCACTCAGTAGCTGTAAGATCGCCAAAATATGGATGGGGAAATCTTGGTTCGCTGAGATCAAGCTGTTCAAATCCCTCGCGAAGGCTTTGAAAAACAGTATTAGCGGTGTCAAGTCTGGCTGTCGAATCTTCGATCGACACGCTGCCGGTCGGTTTTACACGCTCCGGGGCCTCGGCCTTCATCGTTGCCATTTTGGCGATGTTTGCGTAGAAACCATCCGTGATCGCCAGGCCATCGCTGGATGTTGCACCGTTTGCCTTGGCCTTTTCAAGAAGCTTCGAACAT
>JANNWQ010000385.1:0-18896 GCA_031408595.1 Acidobacteriota bacterium
CACGGGTTTTTACGCCCGTGGCTTTATGCTGATACCCGCTACGCGGGCTTGAAATCCATTTTCTTCCTGCACTGCGAATGCGCCTTTGGCGAGATGCGGATGTTGCGGAGGTCGAGGATGAGGTTGCCGTCTAGGTCGATCTTTGGGCGGAGGAACTCGATCGTATCGGGCGGACGGATGCCAAACTCGGCGACGAGGCGATGGACGCGGATAATGCGGGCCCCGCGACGGCCTTGGTTGCGTGCAGGATAGGCGTTTCGAGTGCCGGGAACGGCGGGCTTGAGAGCGAGCCGCCGGTTAAAACGGTCAAACATCACAAGATACCCCTGCGGCTCGCCCAGCCTTTCGTGCGTCACGCGGCTGATCACGATCGACCCGATCTTGTTCATCGTCACATACAACCCCGACCAATGCGGAGCCACATCGCCCCGCGGCACAATGATCCAATCCTCTTCGCTAAATGATCCTTTCACGCTCATGAAACGAACGTATCATATATGCAACATGTTTGCAAGTACGGAAGTGCAGTTATCTCTGCGATCTCTGCGTTAGAACTCATTTTAACGCAGAGATCGCAGAGATCGCAGAGACAGATTTCGTCCGTCTCAATGCCTTCTACGGTTGCGTCTATGGTTTAACGCAATTGTGTCGGTGGTTGCGTCGTGAGCCTCTGGCACAATCTTTACGACGCAACGGCGGAACCAACAGCCGCGTGGTTTTGACAGGGAATTGGCACAATTTTGATCTAACTTTCCGTCTCTGACGGCATACCCGAACATCCACGAAAAAAGCCCCGTCGATAACGACGAGGCTTTCCTATCTTAATGCCAGAACCCAGTCGCTATCGCTCCCGGTTCTGACGCTGATCACTGACCACCGGCCACTGACCACTGCGATTTACGTGCCTGTTTCCCAGCTCGTCATGTATTCGAGCATTTCCGACGTGAGAACGTACAACGCCCATAGCGTGGAGCCTTGAGGGAAGCGATCTCCTGATCGACCTCCTTTGGCAGGACGTGGACGCCGGCAGAAAGTTTACCTTTCTGTTTGACCAGATACTCGGCAGACAGGGCTTGGTTAGCGAAGGACATGTCCATCACGCTGGCCGGGTGGCCTTCGGCGGCGGCAAGGTTGATCAGGCGGCCTTCGCCGAGGACGATCACGCTCTTTCCACCGTTATTGCTGATGTACTCTTCGACGAATGGACGGCGTTTGACGGCCGGAGCTGACATTTCACGGAGTGCATCGAGGTTGAGTTCGAGGTCGAAGTGCCCGCTGTTGCAGACGATCGCTCCGTCTTTCATCATCTCGAAGTGATCTTTATCAATAACATGGCGATTGCCGGTGACTGTCACGAAGAAATCGCCGATCTTCGCAGCCTCATTGATCGGCATCACGCGGAAGCCGTCCATAACTGCCTCGATCGCCCTGATCGGATCGATCTCGCACACGATGACATTCGAGCCCATACCGCGGGCACGCATCGCGACGCCTTTGCCACACCAGCCGTAGCCGACGGTTACAAGGTTTTTACCGGCAAGCAGAATATTGGTCGCGCGAATAATACCGTCAAGCGTCGATTGGCCCGTACCGTAACGGTTATCAAAGAAATGCTTGGTCTGAGCGTCATTAACAGCGATCGACGGGAAGGTAAGCACACCCGCCGCGACCATTGCGTTAAGGCGGACAATACCGGTCGTCGTCTCTTCGGTTGTGCCGATAAGATTCGGGATAAGCTCAGGCTTTTCCTTGATCATCGTCGCGACAACGTCAGATCCGTCATCGATGATGAGATTCGGATTTGTCTCAAGTGCTGCTTTAACGTGGCGGACGTAAGTCTCTGTAGATTCACCTTTATGGGCCATGACCGGGATGCCCCAATCAGCCACAAGCGAAGCCGCAACATCGTCCTGTGTCGAGAGCGGATTCGAAGCGATCAGGAGCGATTCTGCTCCACCAGCCTGTAGTGTACGGGCCAGGTTAGCGGTCTCGGTCGTGATGTGGGCACACGCGATAAGCTTAACGCCGACAAGCGGCTTTTCTTTCTCAAAACGCTCACGAATGAGGCGGAGAACCGGCATCTCGCGGTCGGCCCACTCGATCCGCTGTTTGCCCTCAGGGGCAAGATTGATGTCCTTGATATCGTATTCCATTGATGTTCCTGGATTAGCCATTTGTCGCGACTCCTTTATGTTCCTCAGCCGCTGTCCTCAGAGCCTCGGCTTTATCTGTAACTTCCCATGAAAATTCGCCGTTCTTGCGGCCAAAGTGGCCGAAACGAGCGGTTGCCTTATATATCGGGCGGCGGAGGTCGAGAGCTTCGATGATCGCCTTCGGCGTCAGCGTGAAATTCTCGCGAACGATGTCTGATATACGTTCGTCATCGATCGTTCCCGTACCGTGCGAATCGATCAAAACTGAAACCGGCTCCGCAACTCCAATAGCGTAAGCTAACTGAACAGTACACTTATCGGCGAGGCCAGCAGCGACAACATTCTTAGCAATGTAGCGAGCCATGTAAGCAGCCGATCGGTCGACCTTTGTCGGATCTTTGCCCGAAAAAGCGCCGCCGCCGTGCGGAGCATACCCGCCGTAGGTATCAACAATGATCTTTCGACCGGTCACACCAGCATCGCCCATCGGGCCGCCAACGACGAATTTACCGGTCGGATTAATATGATATTTGGTGTTGTCGTCCAGGAGTTCGGCTGGAATCACAGGCTTAATTACATGCTCCATGATGTCAGCACGGATCTGTTCGATATCAAGGTCGGCGGTCTGCGACGAGATTACAACTGCTTCGACACGAAACGGACGGCCGTCACGATACTCGATCGAAACCTGCGATTTTCCGTCAGGACGAAGGTAGGGAACCGTGCCGTCGCGACGAACTTTCGACAACTGACGCGTCAGATTATGAGCCATCTGAATCGGCATCGGCATCAGTTCAGGCGTTTCGTTGCAAGCGTAACCAAACATCAGTCCCTGATCGCCCGCACCGCCGGTGTCAACGCCCTGCGCGATGTCAGGCGACTGCGTACCGATCGCGTCAATGACGCTGCAGGTGTTCGAATCGTAGCCAAACTCAGCGTCGTTATAGCCGATCTCTTCGATAGTTTCGCGAATGATCTGCTTGTAATTGACCTTCGCCGTCGTGGTGATCTCACCAGCTACGACTGCCAAACCGGTGGTTACGAGCGTTTCGCAAGCAACACGTGCAGTCGGATCCTGTGCCAAAATAGCGTCGAGAATGGCATCCGAGATATGATCCGCGATCTTATCTGGATGGCCCTCCGTGACCGACTCCGATGTGAATAGAAAATTTCCGTTACTCAATTGTTTACCTAACTCCTTTTTATAGGGTTGTATTAATTGAAATCTGAATAGATAACAAAACGATAATGATAGCTTTTTACCAGAAAGGTGTCAAAGGAGGTGGGTCTGTTCCTACTTGCCTCGTATCAGTCTTTGGTTGCGATCTTTGATATTATCCGGCCAACGGATTTTGTCGGCTTGTCCATATCTGCAATCGCGTATTCGACCGCTGACTTCACAAGGTCTTTGACTGGGTCGTTTCGGTAGTCCGTGGGCTTTGAGACCGGGATGTGACGGATCAAGTTTCCCGTGCCCTTGAGCAGTTCGTGAGGGTCGGCGAGGAGAGTGCCTTTATTGAGGCCGAGATTTACGTGACTTGTATATATGGGTAGCATGCAAAATGCATCGCCGAGCTTTTCCGAAATAGAAAATACTGCCGTCAATGCGTGTGTGTGATAGAGCAGTTCATTGCTATCTGGATAAATATCGAGGACGAAGCTACGCAGATCCGTGAATAGGTCGATCAGATCTTTCTCCTTGAACATCAGCAGGGAAAGAAAGTCAGGATGGATATCACGAGGTGTAGTCAAGATTTTAGATATACGTTGCGTCTGATAATAGAGATTATGTAATATTTCTAGCCGACCGATCCGCCTATCCGATCAGCTCCGGCCATTCGTCGGTCGGCGTATCGCCTTCTGCCATATCCGCCGGTCCCGTCTGCGTTGATGCGGCAGACAGATCGATAACTTTTTGTTCAACAAAGATAGGGCAATCGAGACGCAATGCAAGCGCGATCGCATCAGACGGGCGAGCGTCAAGCATCACCGGATCGCCTTGGCGGTCGACAAGTTCGATCCGTGCGTAGAATGTATTTTCCTGGAGGTCCGTGACAATCACGCTCATGGCTGAGAGCTGGCACTCAATAATAATGTTTCTCAGCAGATCGTGAGTCATTGGCCGCTGCGGGACGACTTTTTCGATCTCCAGGGCGATGGCGTTCGCCTCGAAGGCTCCGACCCAGATCGGCAGAACGGTCTCGTTATCAATGCCTTTCAGCACCACGATGGGCGTGTTTGTGTTCGGGTCCATTATCAAGGCCCCGATCTTTACCTCGATCAAGCTATTTCCGTTTTCCATCTATTTTACAACCTCGCCAAACAACGAATTGGTCTTGATCTCGGTGATCCGCACGTCAACGATCTGCCCTAACATTTCCTTCGAGCCCTCGAAATTTACGATCTTATGGCAGGTCGAATGTCCGGTCAATCCTGAGTCGGAGCGGCTCGACTCGGTCTCCGGCAAGACCTTAAGCACTTTATGAAGATATCTCTGCAAACGCTTGTCTTGACTACGTTTCTGGGCACGCTCCAGCTCCATAAATCGCAAGGTCTTTTCTGCCGGAGACACGTCGTCGGGCATCCCAAATGCAGGTGTTTCGGGCCGCGGCGAATATTTGAACATATATGCCATATCAAACCCGCAATACTCGACCATCTTAACCGTATCGAGAAAATCAGCCTCGGTTTCGCCTGGAAATCCAACGATGATGTCTGTCGTCAACGCAATATCTCGCGGCGATGCTTTGATCCTATCGATCTTTGCGAGGTATTTCTCGATGGTATGGCCGCGTTTCATGGCCTTAAGCACTTCGTTGCTGCCCGATTGGACCGGTAGATGCACCCAATTACAGAGGTTTTCGTGCTCTTCGATCGCATCCACAATATCGTCTGTAAAATCACGGGGAAATGATGTCGTAAACTTTACACGTTCGATGCCTGTTGCCGCTACCGCACGAAGAAGTTTGGCGAAGGCCGACTTCCCTGCAAATTGTTCGAGGCCGGAATCAGTGTCGGGCCTGTAACTATTAACGTTTTGACCAATTAGATGCACCTCTTTAACGCCAGTTCTACGTAATTCTAGCACCTGTCGGACGATATCCGATGCGGGGAGGCTCCGTTCCCTGCCGCGTGAAAATGGCACGATGCAGTAAGTGCAAAACTTGTTACAGCCCTCAATTATCGGTAGAAATGCTACGTACGGTGAATGTCGATGCGTGTCGGCGACGGTCCAGTCGTAATCGTCCTCGCGTTCGCCGACGTCGAGATAGCCGCTGCGGCCGCTAAGTGTCTCATTTACCGCATTTGAGATACGTCCGACGGCGCGTGTTCCGAGCACGAAATCGACCCCCGCGATCTTCTTAAATAGCGTTTCACCTTCTAATTGAGCGACGCAGCCCATTACGCCGATGACGGGCATTTTCAACTTGGCCTTCTTACGAAGCCGTCCGACGTGCGAATACAGCTTATGTTCGGCTTTTTCTCGTACGGAGCAGGTATTTATGATCACAACATCCGCACCGAGTTGATCGCTGGTCATTTCAAAGCCATCTCTCGCTAAAACTGTCGAAACGCGCTCCGAATCGGAGACGTTCATTTGACAGCCAAAGGTTTCGAGATAAACTTTCTTCATACATGGCAAACGCGAGCGAACCTATCATTTTTGACGAAAAAGACTTCGTTCACCTCCACGTTCACAGCGATTATAGCCTGTTGCAAAGCACAATCCAACTAAAGCCTTTGGCGGCAAGGCTAAAGGAGCTTGGCCAAAAAGCGTGTGCCGTGACCGACTACGGCAATATGTACGGGGCGGTCGCGTTTTTTAACACGATGACCTACGCCGGGATCAAGCCGATCATCGGCTACGAGGCGTATTTCCGCTTTGGCAGCCGTTTTGAGAGAAGCACCGCAGTCCCGGCCGGCGAGCGAGCCTACTACAATCTCATCCTCCTCGCTCGCAACCTCGAAGGCTATCAAAACCTCGCATTCCTTGCGTCTAAAGCATTTACCGATGGTTTCTACTACAAACCGCGCATCGATGCCGAGATCCTGGCCGAACACAGCGGCGGCCTGATCGGACTTTCCGGGGGCATGTTCGGCCCAGTGGGACATTTTCTGGGGAATGGAAATGCTGATCAGGCTTTGGAAAACGCGAAGGCGATCGAGAATATTCTCGGGACCGGCAATTTCTTCCTAGAGATCAACGAAGGTGTCAACGAAACCCGCAAACAACTGCTTGCGGACACAGTAGAACTGGGCAAAAAGTCCGGAATTCCGCTCGTCGCGACCAATGATGTTCATTACATGAACAAAGAGGACGCTCGGGCTCAGGAGTTACTAGTTTGCATCGGCGAAGGCCGGACGATCGGTGAGCATTCACGGACCGAAACCGCGACCAAATATCTAAAGAGTGCCGAAGAAATGTGGCAGATATTCGGCAAAGATCTCCCGGAGTCGCTAACAAACACGATCAAGATCGCCGAAATGTGCGATCTAGTCATTCCGCAAGGCGACGATGTGCGGCAACTGCCGGAATTCCCAATCCCCATCGCCGGGATGACGCCGGACGATTATTTTGTACAGGTTCTTAAAGAAGGGTTTGAAGAACGGAAGCAAGAGGAATGGGATCCGCGATTGGAAAACGGCACGCTTGTCCACACGCTCGACGAATACCACGTCAGGCTCGACATCGAGATCGCTACGATCAAGAAGATGGGCTTTGCCGGCTACTTTTTGATCGTCTGGGAATTCATCAAATATGCCAAAGATCAGGGCATTCCGGTTGGGCCTGGCCGCGGTTCGGCAGCGGGTTCGCTGGCGGCGTATTGTATGCGGATCACTGATGTCGATCCGTTGCAGTATGAACTTCTGTTCGAGCGTTTTCTGAACCCGGAACGCATCTCGATGCCCGATATCGACATCGATTTCTGCATCCGCGGACGCGGCGATGTTATTAATCACGTGACCGAGTTCTACGGCCAGGAATCAGTTTGTCAGATAATCACCTTTGGAACGATGGCGTCGCGGGCCGCGATCAAGGACGTCGGACGTGCTTTGGGGATGGAGTTCGGAGCGGTCGAAAAGGTCGCGAAGATGATACCGCCGCCGATACGTGGCCGAAACGTAAGTATTTCTCAGGCGCTTGAGACCGTGCCCGAGATGAAAAAGGCGTACGAGACCGAGAAACAGGTCAAGGAACTTGTCGATCTTGCGTTAAAACTCGAGGGCTGTTCGCGACACACATCGGTCCACGCTGCGGGCGTTGTTATCAGCCCTAAACCTTTACATGAGCTTGTTCCCGTTGCCCTTTCGGGCAAGGACGAATTGACGAGCCAGTATCCGATGGGCGATCTCGAAAAGGTCGGGATGCTGAAGATGGATTTTCTCGGGCTGACGACGCTGACCGTGATCGCGGACACGCTGGCGTCGATGAAAGACCGCCTCGGCGTCGAGATCGACTGGACAAAGATCCCGAACAACGATGAGAAAACGATGCAGCTTTTTGCCGACGGGCGAACTGAAGCGATATTTCAGTTTGAATCGTCCGGCATGGCCGACATGTGCCGCCGGCTGCGTCCAAAAGAGCTAGAAGACCTCTCTGCATTGAACGCGCTTTATCGTCCAGGCCCGCTCGACGGCGGGATGATCGACGATTTTATCGACCGCCATCGCGGGCTCAAGCCAACTGAATATCTGCTCCCCGAGATGGAAGACATTCTCGGCAACACTTTTGGCGTGCTCGTCTATCAGGAGCAGATCATGCAGCTCGCTCAGAAGTTGGCGGGTTATAGCCTCGGCCAGGCCGATCTAATGCGGCGGGCGATGGGTAAGAAGAAGATCGAGGAGATGGCCGTCCACGAACAGACGTTTGTCGACGGGGCGATCGCCAATAAGATCCCGAAGAAAACAGCAAAAGAGATATTTGACCTGATGGCGAAGTTCGCTGACTACGGATTTAATCGCAGTCACTCGATGGCGTACGCGGTGCTTGCATTTCAGACGGCGTATTTGAAAGCTCATTATCCTGCGTACTTTTACGCCGCTGTGCTTTCCCACGAAGCCCAGGACAGCGCGAAGGTCTATAAATACTCCACCGAGCTCAAATCGATGGGCCTGTCGCTCCTGCCGCCGGATGTTAACGAAAGTGGCGAAGGCTTTACTCCGATCGACGACACTGTCCGATACGGCTTGACAGCGATCAAAGGAATGGGAGCCTCGAGCGTTCAGGCGATGGTCGAGGCTAGGAAGACGGGCAAGTTCACTTCCCTCTACGATTTTTGCTCGCGTTTGGGTAGCGGCGCGGTGAATCGACGCGGCCTCGAAAGCCTGATCGCGGCGGGGGCGTTCGACTCGATGATGCCGGATGGATTGGAATCGGGTGAATGGCGTGCTCGGCTGTTCGCAGCGATTGAACCCGCTCTACAGCAAGGGCAGCGAATGTCCGAGGATCGACTTCGGGGGCAGAGCGGTTTGTTCGGTGCGGTCGAGACTGACACGACAGCCGCCGACGAATTGCCAAACGCCGAGCCGTGGTCGCAGGCTGAGATCGCCCAGCGTGAAAAAGCCGCAGTCGGATTCTACCTGTCGGCCCATCCGCTCGACAATTACAAACACCTGCTCGCCGGGATGAAACTCAAAGCGATCGCCGAGTTCGACGATCTAAAATCCGGCGACCAAGTTCGGATCGCCGGTATGATCAGTGCCCTGCAAGTGCGTACTAGCAAACGCGGCAATCGCTTTGCACAGTTCCGCCTCGAAGACCGCTCGGGCGGCATCAAAGGCGTGGTGCTCGGAGATAATTTCAATAAGCTAAGTATGCTGCTCGCCGACGACGGAATGTTCGTCGCCGAGGGCAACATCGAAGCTCCCGAAGGCCAGGAACCAACGCTCAAGATCACCGATCTCAAATCACTGGACGAGACCGAGGCCGCTCAAGCTCGCGAGGTGACTATCACCGTTCCCGCTGCGTCAGCCGATGAGGCGTACTTCGAATCGCTATATAGCCTGCTCGAACGCGACCGCGGGCGTTGCCATGTCTTTCTCGATCTCGACGCGGACGGCACGCGAGTGCGGCTCCATGCCGAGTCTATTAATGTCGCCGGTAGCCGTGCGTTGCAGCGGGAGTTGGAGAGTCGTGGATTTGGTGTGCGGTGGGGTCAGTGGAAGGGTATTTGACCACAGATAAACACAGATGGACACGGATAAGAATCTCTATTAAATTTTCTTAAAAATCTGTGTTTATCTGTGTCCATCTGTGGTTAAATTTCCTCTGCTCCCTGATTGAGGTATCATTTAGCTTATGTCCGCAACTGCTTTTGAACGCGTCCAGATGGCGCGGCATCCTGATAGGCCTTATGCGATGGATCTGTTTTCGACGATCTTTACGGATTTTGTCGAGATGCATGGCGACCGCCGTTATGCGGATGATCCGGCGATGATCACCGGGTTTGCAAGGCTAGACGGAATGGAAGTCTGCGTCATCGGCCAGCAGAAGGGCCGTGATATCAACGAACGCCGTTACCGAAACTTCGCGATGTCCAAGCCGGAAGGCTATCGCAAAGCCCTCAGAATGATGCACATGGCCGAGAAATTTGGCCGTCCGGTTATCACCATAATCGATACTCCGGGAGCATATCCCGGCATCGACGCCGAAGAGCGCGGCCAAGCCGAGGCGATCGCATTTAATCTTCGAGAGATGGCCGGCCTGAAAGTTCCGATCGTCGTCGTCGTCCTCGGCGAAGGCGGCTCCGGCGGAGCTCTCGCCATCGGCATCGGCGACCGAGTACTGATGATGGAAAACGCAGTTTACAGCGTCATCACGCCCGAAGGCTGTGCAGCCATTCTCTGGAAATCCGCCGAAAAAGCGCCTGACGCCGCCGAAGGGTTAAAACTAACGGCCACGAATCTAAAGCAGTTCGACATCATCGACCATATCGTCCCCGAACCTGAACCGTGGACAATACCGAGCGATGGCGACAAGCGTTCCCAGTCCAACTATGAACGCATCTCCGAAACTTTGAAAAAATCGATCTTACGAGAACTCAAAGCGCTCGCAAGCCTCGACACGAAAATGCTCCTAGAAGAGCGCTATCAGAAATTCCGCAAGATGGGCGAGTGGATCTAGCCTAAGCGAAACAATCTAACACCAACTTCGTACTACAACCCGGTATGTGACTATTTTGACGTTTTAGTCATTTTCTTGTCACAAGATCGAGCTTTGTGGTGTTTTGTGTTCGAGAAGCAATTCTGACCGACAAAATATATTTCCGGAGATTGTAGTACTGATGTCTAAAAAGATCGTCCGAAACCTCGCTGTTCTTTTATTCGCAATTCTATTTTTCGTTAACCAGATTCCAGCTCAGGACGGTTCGGCCCCGCCGCCGCCGGCCGCAGCAACAAACGTTCCTAATTCAAAAAATGACGCCCCACCGGCAAAGTATATGCCGAAGAATTCACCGGCGAGCATCCCGAAGGTCGAAACACCGCCCACGATCGATGGCGTCTTAGATGATCCGATCTGGCAATCAGCAGCATTGTTCGGCGAGTTTGTTCAGACGCAGCCGGGCGACAATGTGGCCCCAAAGCACGAGACCGAATTCCTGATGGCCTACGATTCCAAGAATCTGTATTTGGCTTTTAGGGTCAAGCAGGACCGGAGCACGATCCGTGCGACTGTCGCCCGTCGCGACAACATTTGGAATGACGATTACATCATCATGTACATCGATACGTTCAACGACAAACGCCAGGCGTACGCATTGGGCTGGAATCCACTCGGCATCCAGGCCGACGGCACGATGACCGAAGGTCGCGGCGAAGATTACAGCGTCGATATCATTATGGAATCGAAAGGCGTCGTGACCGAGGACGGATTCAACATCGAGGTCGCGATCCCGTTCAAATCTCTACGGTACGAAGCCGGAAAGAACAAGAACTGGGGCATGCACGTCTTCCGACGTGTGAAATACAACAACAACGAGCTCGACGGCTGGATGCCGAACAATCGCAGCATAAACGGTTCGCTTATCCAGGCAGGCCACATCACCGGCCTCGAAGGCATCGAGACGACGCGTCAGTTGGAGATCAATCCGAGCTTTACGGTGAGCGAAACTGGCCGTCGCACTCGTCACACTTTTAACGGCGATCCGAATGGGCGTTACGTAAACGAAGGTATCAAGGGAGATTTTGGTATGACAGCAAAGTTAAGCTTGTCGCCCGCGGTGACACTCGATTTTGCATACAATCCAGATTTCGCACAGGTCGAGGCCGACGCTCCGGTAAGCACGACCAACGTCAGATTCCCTATCTTCTTCGCCGAAAAACGCCCATTCTTTCTCGAGAGGATAGATATTTTTCAGTCCGGAATGAACGTCGTAAATACGCGAGCGATCGTCGATCCCGACTTTGCGGCGAAGCTTACCGGGCGTCGGGGCAAGAATACGTTCGGCATTATGTATGCGTCGGACAATGCCCCGGGCAACTATTCCATCGACGAGCGCGAATCGCTGCGTCAGTGTAAACTCGCCCAACTGACCGACCCGACCCGTGTCTGCAGCGTCGAACGTTTTCTGGACAAGAACGCTGACATTGGCGTGCTCCGGGTGAAACGTGACGTGGGTACCGCAAGCAGCCTCGGCTTTTTTGCGACGACCTACAATTTCGTAGATCGGCACAACCACACGACGGGATTTGACGGGCGATTCAAGTTGACGCCGAAGGTCATTGCCGAATTCCAGGTACTCGGAACCCACTCGCGCCGCAACTTTTACAACCCGGATAGGAATGCCAATGAGTATCGAACCGGTAACGGCTTCGGCTATCGCGGGTTTATTCAACGACAAGGACGCAATTTCTACGCTGAGGCGTTCGCCGCCGGTCGCACGAAGGACTATCGGGCCGATGTCGGATTTACGAACCGCGTGGACACCAATAACATGGGTTGGTTCGCCCGATACGAGACTGATCGGAATCCGAAGAACACGATCATTTCCAAGCGAATTTTCAACGCCTCAAACATCAATTTCGACTGGCAGGGCCGGTCGCAGCGAATGGAGTCAAATACGCAGGGAATGCTCGCCTTTCAACGTCAGATCTTCGTTGGTGCGGGTCTTGAGTTCGGCTATGAAAGGCTTTTCGAGCACGAATTCGGGCGACGCCGATCCGCAGCTGACAACAACGGAGCTTTTTTCGGCCCCGGCAGCGAGCGCTCATCGCCGCGAAAGGAAGTCTACTCATTCGTCGAAATGTCGCCATGGAAACAAATTTTCTTCTTCGGCATCGTCAGCTACAACTGGGGCAGCATGGATCTGGACTTTGGCGCCGGGCCGAAATTCCCACGCGTAAGCAAAGCGTTCATCGAAACTGGGACCAGCAAACTCGATCCCGGAGCGGGAAACCTACTGTACATTGAATCCTCGATCCGCTACCAACCAACGACGGCGCTACAGATACAGTTGAACTACAATCGCTCGAGATTGGTTCGCAACGATACGAATCGCGTAGCTTTTGATGACAACATCCTGAGCCTGCGATCTACATACCAGTTCTCGCGAAACATATTCGCCCGCACTCGCATCGATTACTCGAACATCCAAAGCCGCATACGGCCGCAGTTTGTCTTCGGATGGACGCCCAGTCCAGGCACGGCCCTCTACGCAGGTTATAATGACGATCTGAATTACAATGGATACAACCCGTACTCTGGTGTGAGAGAACCTGGCCTGCATGGCAACGGACGAAGCTTCTTTATCAAGATGTCCTATCTTTTCAAAAAGAGCTTCTAGGTCTTAACGCGGGAGAGCAAGAAGAGCCCGATCAGAGCGAATATCGCTGGTGGCGACCATACCGCGAGCAGCGGCGAGATGGAAGCGTTTAGCCCGAGCTGTTCGAAAACGCTACTGGTGCCCGTAAACAACAACCATAGGGCGACGGCAAACCCAACCGTCGCCGCCTTCCCTTTCCGGCTAAGCGAAAGCGCAAACGGCGCGGTAAACAGTGCCATTACCAAGGGCAAAAATAATGTGATCCGCTTTTTCTCAAGCGCAACGGCGAGGCTTCGCTGCTCAATTTCAGCGTCCGCCGTGGCAACTTGGTTCGCCAGACTTTTCGAATCGAGATGTGTCGGCTTTCTGCGTACTTCGGTAAACGGATTGTCCTTTTCCTCGATCGAAGCCTGAGTGATGATCGAATTCGTCACCTTCCCATCTTTCAGATCACTTCGCTCGATATCTCCGTTCAAATTCACGCGCCCCGACGCCCACGAACCGGAATTTGCACGGTACACGGTTTGCAATCTTCGCCCTTTATCGCCCAAAGCGTAAATAGTGAGTTCGCGGACGCAGCCGGGGCAGCCCACTCGCTTTTCGTTATCAGACGCAAGCCTCGGTTCATCTATATAAAACGAATAAATATTCAGATCCGTCGCGACCCAATGCTTCCCCGCTCCAGCCGGTGCCACACCTTTGTTTCTCAGTAGGGTTCGAGTCGCGTCCTGCTTTTGATTCGCTTCGGGTAGAACGCGTTCCTGTATGACCCAATTCATGCCACCAAGCAGAAGCATCGCCAAGAAACACGGTACCAGAAGGCGATAAACACTCTGCCCCGCCGAGATCCATGTAACGATCTCGTTCTGCCGCGACTTGATCGCAAAGGTCGCAAGCGTCGCGATCATCGCCGCCGACGACGCGATCTGCAGATACATGAACGGCGTCAGATAAACGAGATATTTGACCAACAGCCAAACTCCGCCATCAATCGTTCCCGCGAATTTCCAGAGCTCAAACGCCGTGAAAATGACAAAGATCGAGATCAAAAAGATCAGCGTCAGTAGGAAATTCTTTAGAAGATCACGCAGAATATCAAAATCGCGAAGCCCGGTGGTAAGCGAAACAAACAGATTGCTCGCCGGAAGTTTTGGTCTCGCATCCCAGATTCTCGCTAACGCTGTCGAGATCTGATCGCCAAGACCTGACCAGGAGTTCAAACGCCGAGACATTGCAAAAAAGATGATCGTGATCAAGCTACCGCCAATTGGGATAAGGCTCGCGGTGTTGACGCTGATCGTGCCGGTGCGGGCGAGTTGTTCGCCAAGAAATGCGAGGAGATAATATCCGACGAGAACTGTCAGTGCGAGAGCGATACCAAAATTTCGTCCGCTGCGATTAAGTCGCAGAACGATCACAGTGCCGAGAAGACAGAATATTAGCGGCGAGATCGATAGCACGATCCGTCGATTCTGCAGTATTTGGGCCTCTACACGTTCTTTGCCGTCTTTGCTTGCGGCGTATTCGGACAGTTGTTGTAGACCGAGTTCCTCGGGTGTTAGCTCTGACCGTGATAATTTATCGATCAGCTCCCCGCGCGACGTGCGAATGGCAAAACGGATCTCACCTATATTCTCGGAAACATACTTCCCTGCCCCCGGCGTTAGCGGCAACGTTGTGACTGAGGCATTTTCCAGCACAAGCTCCGAGTTCTGATCAGTAGTGTCGATCCGCCCATCGCTTGACGTTATCAGACGCAGGGAATTATTTCCCTTGTCCTCACTATATATAAAAATATCCTTCCAGCGTCCGGTCGCGATATTGCCGTCCCGCACAAAGATCGTGTAGCCTGCGACCTCGTTGTTGAATATTCCCGGCTCGATCGGCGATTCCAGCTTTTTTATCGCTGTCTGCAAAGCTACGTCCCGAACAAGGCCTGCCGCAAACGGCACGCCTTTGAGATTTACAAAGAACGCAAAGCCCGATAGCAAAACTCCGAGAAGCATGATCGGAAGCGCGATCTGTAAGTTCCCTACCCCAGATGCCCGGATCGCGACCAGCTCGCTGTCGCCCTGCATTTTCGTTAACCCAATGATCGTTCCGACCAGTATCGCCATCGGGCATGTGAAAGCAATGACATTTGGGATGAGCGCGACGCTGAGTTGCCAAACGAGGTTCGCGGGGATGTGAATATTAAAGAATATATCGGCGAAGCGGCTCGCCTGTTGGACGAACAAGATAACGCTCAAGAGTGCCCACGAGGCTACGAAATACGGCAGTATCGCCGATAGCAGATATCTCGAAATTAGTAGCCCGATCCGTTTCATGAGCTTTCTAAACCGTTAGAGCAAAAGGCTTTTCGGCAGCGACTTCCCTGCCGATGGCCTGCGAGATCATTGTTTTGAGGACTGTCGATAGATTTCCGATGGCATCAACATCGACCGCGTGAGCGACGGAAAATGCGTCGGGCGACATTTTCAAGGCTGAGGCCACGAGGTTTCTCTCTTCGATCCCAAGCCGTCGATGCGACTTGCGGCAGCGTTCGCACGAAAGATGCGAATTCGACAGTAAACTCGCCGATTCTCCATCCTGAAACCCATTCCCGCAACTATCGCACTGGCTCCAGTCTGGCAAATAACCTGATAATTTGAGCAGCCAAAGTTCGAAATATACGCCTATCGCCGGCAACGTTGACCGATCGGCCGCCGCAGTCGTGATCGCCGCTTTTACCATTCGATAGACTTTTTCGTTCGGATCGTGCGGAGCGAGGAACGATACAAGCAAATCGCCTAGATACGAGAATTTCTGCAGAAAATCCGGATCGCTCGCGGCGGCGAAGTTTGATTCGTCGATCTCGATCTTTTGTATCGAGACAAGATCGGACGTTTCTTTTTCAAAATAAGTGCTGTTGACAAAAGAAAACGGCTCGAGGCCGCTGCCGAATTTGCTTTTTAGGCGTTTCGCACCTTTTGCGACGCCACGCACGACGCCGTGGTCACGCGTCAGCAAAACCACGATCTTGTCGGCCTCGGCGAGATTGTAGGAACGCAGGATTATGCTCTCGGTCTCGATCAGAGACATTGTTTTTGCTCTATTCGCGGCTTACCAGGGAATGAAATAAAAGACCCACGCCAGCACCAGGCTGACAACGACAAATTGCCCGAAAGATTTGAGCCCGTAGATAACACGGTCCCGTACCGTTCCCCGCGAGAAAACGGCAAATCCGACGCCAACAAATACCGCAAACGCTATCAAATAAAGGAAATGGATCATTTCTTCCTCCCGTGTGCGATATCGACCGCGTCGAGCATGGCGAGATAGTTTATCAGCCCTGCAACCTCAAGAAACCGCCCGCCGTACTCGAATGTAGCAAGTGCGGCAACATCTTTCGAAGGCGTTCCCGCCATGATAAAGCTCACGATCGCACCCAGCCCATTGCCCATCTTTGCAAAGACATTAAGCAGATACAACAGCGTTCCGTCCTTAAACCCAAAGCCGGGATAATGCGCGCCGCCGCTTGCGATAGCGATCAAAAACATCAGCCACACGACCGAAGCGATTATCACCCCGCGCACGATCTTGCCCTGCACAAGATGCCCACCGCCGGGAAAGAACCACGAGACTATTGCTATTAAAATTGGATTATCCATTAAATCTTACTTGATCTGACACCTTAGCTTTTCCCGTTAACTTATACAGTATAAACCTGTTCCAATCTTCCTGCCTTCCTTTGCGTCTTCCTTTGCGTTCTTAGCGAGCTCTGCGTGAAACTCCCCTCTTATTTCACGCTAAGCCCGCAAAGGATCGCAAAGGAAACCCGCAAAAATATCACTGGGAACATTCGTCGATAAACATCGCAAATATCTCCACTGACAAACGATCTTCAGGAGCCGTTAGTTCCGGATGCCATTGAACGCCGAGGGCGAATCTTCCCTTTCGCGTATCGTTCACACATTCGATCACGCCGTCGCTTGCCCAGGCAATTGCCTTCAAATTCTTCCCAACCTTTGCGACCGCCTGATGATGCGAAGAATTCACTCGAACCCTGGTTTTTGCGGCCTTTACGGATGGCAAACCGGCCAACAAACTGCCCTTTTCAATCTTCAAACTGTGCGAAACTCGCGTTGCTGGTGCTCCCTGCTCATGTTTGATGCAGTTTTTCACCTGCGAGCCGATATCCTGTATCAACGTGCCTCCGCGATGCACATTCAGCGCCTGCATTCCGAAGCAAATGCCAAGTAAGGGCAGATTTCGCCGTTCGACCTCGTCCAAAACCAGCCGGTCCGTCAGATCTTTCTCTGGAATGACCGTTCCGAGCTTTGGATGCGGCTCTTCGTCAAAATGATGCGGATCGATGTCTGTATTGCTCCCCGGTAGCATGACGCCGTCGCATTCCGCCAGAGCCTCGGCAATATATTCTGCCTTGGGTATCAGCCCCAAATGCACCGGGATCCCGCCGCACGCCTCGACCATCTCGCTATAGTCACGCCCGAGATAAAATCGGCTCGTTTCCATCTCAAGCCGCATCGTAATACCGATCCGCGGACGTTTCCCCATAAAACCCTTTAATGTTCAAACAATCGGTCGCCTCTGTCAACCGAAGTTACGGAGTTGCGGAGTACCGGAGTACCTAAGTTAAAAAAAATTCAGTAACTCTGGTACTCTGTAACTCTGCAACTTAGGTACTATGAAAAGGATACGTTCAACCACTGTTCTGCTCGTCAAACGCGACGGTAAGACCGCGATGGCCGGGGACGGGCAGGTCACGCTTGGCGAGACTGTTATCAAAAGCACCGCGCGAAAGGTGCGACGCGTCTCAAACGGCAAGATCCTCGCCGGTTTCGCCGGATCGACGGCCGACGCCTTTTCGCTGCTGACAAGATTTGAAACAAAGCTCGAACAGTTTCAGGGCCAGCTCGAGCGGGCCGCGATCGAACTCAGCAAAGACTGGCGAACCGACAAATACCTCCGAAATCTCGAGGCCCTGCTAATAGTCGCTGACGAAAAAGACGCCTTCCTCATCTCCGGCAAAGGCGACGTCATCTCCTCCGACGACGGCCTCCTCTCAGTCGGCTCCGGCAGCATGTACGCCCTGGCGTCGGCGCGTGCGTTGATGAAACACACCAGCCTCACGGCAAAAGAAATCGCCGAAGAATCCCTGCGGATCGCGGGCGAGATTTGTATTTATACGAATGGTGAGATTGTGGTGGAAGAGATTTAGTCAGAACCACTTCGGATATACCACCTCGGGTATGTTATGTTCGACTTAAATTTTGGAACATAGTTGCTTGCTAGCCGGTACGAATGGATGAGTCGATAGTGAAAACTACTCAGCGCCCGGAAGAGCGTGAATTGGTTAAAAAGAAAGCGGAACTGGCAAATCTCGAAGAGATTCTGGCAGAGCGCGAACTGGAGTTGCTTACTTTCGAGGTAGAGTTGCGCGAATTTGAGCAGCTTTATTTGAAAACTGTTGGTATTTTCTATTCGGAGATTGATGACCTCGAAGCTAAAATTGCGGAAGCAAAGGCTGCCGCGTCACCCGATGACAAAGAAGCTCGGATAAAAGCGGAATCTGCACGAGCTAGAGCGAAAGAATCAGCACATACGACAGACTCTGCTATTGATAGACAGCCCAAAGAAAAATTCAAACCGTCTGACTCGCTGAAAAAACTTTTCCGAGAATTAGCACGTCTTTTACATCCAGACCTTGAGCTAAATGAAAAAGAGAAAGTAAAGCGGCATGAATTAATGGCGAGAGCTAATAAAGCTTACGAAGAAGGTGACGAAGCGTTATTAGCGAAAATGCTTGAGGAAAGAAAGGCAAGTCCTGACACTGTGGAAGGTGACGGAGTAGGAGCCGAACTTATTCGTCTGATCCGTCGGATTGCCCAAGTTGAGGAGAGAATCGAGTTCATCGATGTTGAATTCGAAAGTCTGGTTGGCTCCGACTTATTCGAGTTGAAAGCGAAGGTCGAGGCGC
>JANNWQ010000386.1:0-29365 GCA_031408595.1 Acidobacteriota bacterium
CGGCAAAGATGAGCGAATTTCGAGCACGGTCGAATCGCCGACCGACGTTGCTCCACTCATTCACTTTGCGACTGCGGATAAGAACCTTGTCGTCGAGGCTCCCTTCGGCAGCGGCAAGATCGTGTTTGTGACAGATCCATATATCGTTTCCAATGCGGGTATCGCGATTGCCGACAATGCTCAGCTCGCGATTAATCTGGTCTCGACAACCGGAGGCGTCATTGCCTTCGACGAATATCATCAAGGCTATGGCATTGATAACAATAGGTTTATTCAGTTCTTTGCGGGAACGCCGGTCGTTGCGATGTTTGTTCAGGCGGTAGTGCTGATCGGATTTATCTTCTACTCGCAGAGCCGCCGATTTGCCCGTCCCGTGCCTGAGGCTGAGCCGGATCGGTTATCTAAGCTGGAATACGTAGCCGCGATGGCCGAGCTTCAGAGCCGTACGCGGGCGTACGATCTCGCGGTTGAAAATATTTACAACGAGTTTCGGCGTCGTGCCGCACGCCTTTTTGGCCTGGAGATCCATCAAGCGACGAGCCGCGAGCTTGCCATTCGAATCGCCGAACGAACGGGAATCGATCGTATTCAGACCGAGACGACGCTGTTCAAATGCGAAGAGATAATTCGCGGCGAGCCGACCAATAAGAAGCAAGTCGTTTTACTGACGGGAGAGCTTCGCGAGATCGAACGCAAGGTTGGCCTTACACGCACGCGGAGGGCGACGAAATAGTCGATGGCCGTTTACGCTCTCATTATTTTGATCGTGGTCTTTTTCCTGACGAGCGTCATCGGCGTCGTCACGGGCAGTAATTCCCTGATCGCTGTGCCGGTGATGTTCCAGCTCGGCATCGACCCAAAGGTAGCGGTTGCGACGAATATGTTCGGCCTCGTGTTTATGTCGATCGGCGGCACGATACCGTTTGTGCGGCAGAAGAAGATCGAGTATGACAAGATGTCGCCGTTCGTACTGATCACTGTCATCTCTTCGACGCTCGGTGCGTTGCTCGTCGGCGTGTTGTCGAACGATTCACTAAAACTGATCGTCTCGGCGGCAATGATCTTCGTCGCGTTGTTCACTCTGGCTAGGCACAAGACCGGTGTAGCCGACGAGGTGCGTCCTGGACGTTTCGCTTTGCCGATCACTTATGTGCTGACATTTATTCTCGGCATATACGGCGGACTGTTTAGTGGCGGTTATGTGACGATGTTGACGGCCGTTTTGGTCGGTATTTACGGTATGCGCTACGGCGAAGCGGTCGCATCTACCAAGCTCATAAACGTGTTTTCATCGCTGATTGCGACCATCGTTTTTATGTGGCAAGGTTTAGTTGATTACAAACTCGGCCTTATCATTGGTGTCGCGATGTTTGTCGGTGCATACGTCGGGGCACATTACGCGACGAAGCTGAACGACGTGTGGCTGCGACGCATATTTTTGACAACCGTCTTGCTCCTAGCGGCTAAGACGCTATACGATTTTATTTGACCTTAGAAAGACACAAGAAATATTAACCACAGATGGACACAGATGCACACAGATAAGAAATTTGACCAGAATCTGTGTTTATCTGTGTCCATCTGTGGTTAAAACTCTCTTCTCTCTTTTTTTATAATGCTAAATCACACAACCACAACAGTTGCACACATTCTCAACGAACTCCGCAAGACGATCGTCGGGCAGGATGATGTTATTGAACAGATCCTGGTTACGGTGCTGGCCGAGGGCCATGCGTTGATCGAGGGCGTGCCGGGGACGGCGAAGACGTTGACGGTAAAGTCGCTTGCGAACATCATCGGTGCTCAATTTTCGCGTATCCAGTTCACGCCTGATCTGATGCCGTCCGACATCACCGGCACGAACGTTTTTAATATGCAGACGTCGCAGTTCAGCCTACGGCACGGGCCGATCTTCACGGATATTTTGCTCGCGGACGAGATAAACCGCACGCCGCCAAAAACGCAGGCCGCGCTGCTCGAAGCGATGGAGGAACGCCAGACGACTATCGATGGCGAACGCCTGCCGCTCTCGCCGCTGTTCACCGTGCTGGCGACCGAAAATCCGATCGAGTACGAGGGCACGTACCCACTGCCCGAGGCGCAGCTTGACCGCTTTCTGATGAAGATCCTGATCGACTATCCCGCTGAAAACGAAGAAGCGGAGATCGTCGCTCGTTGGGATGCGGGGTTTAATTCGCGGCGTTTGGAGCAGATACAGGTTTATCCTTTGCAAGATCCGGCTGCGATCGCGAAGTGCCGTTTCGAGGTCCGCGAGATGCGGATGGAGCCGGGCGTGCAAAAATATATCGTCGATATCGTCCGCCGCACACGCAGCCATCCGACGATACTCTACGGAGCCAGCCCGCGTGCTTCAGTCGCCTTGCTGCTTTGTTCAAAAGCTCTTGCTGCCATCCGCGGCCGCGAATTCCCGACGCCGGACGATGTTCGCGACGTATCGACGCCAGTCCTACGCCACCGCCTCGCCCTACGAGCCGAGGCCGAACTAGACGGAGCAACCGCCGATGCTGTCATTTCCGACATCATCAAGACGGTCGAGGTTCCGCGCTGATTATCCTTATGTTTACGAACAATCCTTAGCCAGGCTACCAATCTTAGGGAAAGAGAAGTAAGAGAATCTACTGTTCATCAAGTTCGAGATCGTCTTTCTTGGTAACAGCGGGCGATTTGGCGGGTCTTGCAGTATTCGCTGCCTTAGGATCCGGTTTTGCTTTTCCTGGAGGTGGCGTCGCGAGTGGCTTAACGTTTGCCGGTGGTGTTTTGCCAGTCGGCGTTTCCAAAGGCTTAGCGGATGGCTGGATCGGGTCTTCAACTTGACCTGGCTGTGGTACCAGGATGACGCCCTCAGTTATAGGCATGAACTGACTGCCAGAGCCTGCGGGAGGCACGGTGATCGTTTTTCCGCCGGGAGCGACCAGAGGGGCGACTCCGCCGTTTGGGTCAACGTATCCGAGCGGGGGAGCTCCAAGAGCGCTACCCGGCAATGGTGCACCCGGAGGCGGGGCAACTCCATTGGCCCACATATTGAGTCCGTCTCCACCAGGCAGATCATCAACCAAGCTGGGATTTAATGAAGTTAATATTTCGGCCTCAGTCGGAATTCCCCGCGAAAGATTATATTCTTCCAACGCTCCCGTAGCCGGACTTATCGGGTTCACGGGGGACGACTGTACGCCCGCCTGTAGCTGATCAGTCGGGTCGGTCTGGCGGACGGATGTCGCATAGATCAACGCGACTGCGAGAACGGCAATGCCTGCGAAGGCGATACCTGCGGTCTTCCAAACGCTGCGACCTGAACCTGACGCTGCCGCTGCGACTGTCTTCGCCGGAGCGATGCGGTTTGAGAGGAGGTCGAGATCCTCTCCGAATGCAGCCATTGTTTGATAGCGGCGGTCGGCGTTAGTAGCCATCGCGGTGAGGATGATCGGCTCGATCTCAGGATTTAGGTCCTGGCGAAATGCTGACAACGGCGGAGGCGGTTCGCTGGCCAACTTCGCCTGCACCTCGGCTGCTGTCTCGCCTTCGAAGGGAAGTACGCCGCTCAACATTTCGTATAGCGTTATGCCGAGCGAGTAAACATCCGTGCGGTCGTCGGCGACGGGATAGGCAGTAGTTTGCTCAGGTGCGAGATATCGCGGGTCGCCGTCGCGTTCGACACTCAGGGGATCGCCGCCGAAGCCGTAAACTTTAATGTGGTCAGTGCCCTCATCGTCGGTCTTGACGAAAATCGACCGCGAACTGATCCGTCCGTGAACGAGCTTTTTCGTGTGAGCGGCGGAGACGCCGGCGGCGACTTGTTTGGCGATGCGAATTGCACGGCCTTCGTCGAGGCTTGTGGTCAAGAGTTCGGACAACTGCGTGCCCACGATCGGCTCGAAGACAGCGTAACAGATGCCTTTAACATCGCTGCCAAAATCCGTGAGATTGAGAATATTCTCGTGGTTTACGGTCGAGGCAGCACGCGATTCGTCGATGAACCGCTTGGCCCAACGCATATCCATCGCCAGTGCCTGCGGCAATATCTTGACCGTCACCGCCGTGTCTGTGATCTCGTTACGCGCAGCAAAAAGGTCTCCCGCGTCGCCCTCGCCGATCAGACTCTCGATGCGGTATTTCTCCGCAATTAATTTTCCAACAAGTTCGCTCATCTAATATTAGAACGCCTGAAAACCGCTCAGGTTGCAAGTAAAGAATAAAACTTCAGTAAGCGTTGTGCAATAAAAATCGCGGATGAGACCAACTTCGGCCTCACCCGCGAATTTATGTCTGACGTTCTCGAATTAAAGCTTGACGAAAACGATAAGCAGAGCGAAGAGCACGAGTGACTCGATCAGTGCGAGAGCGATGATCATCATCGTCTGGACTGTGCCGGCTGCACCCGGATTGCGGGCAGCACCTTCAGCAGCACGCGAACCAACGAGGCCCTGGCCGATGCCAGCTAACCCTGCCGCGAGACCAAAACCGATACCGCCGCCGAGTGCCTTGTATGCACTAACGGTCGATTCGTTGTCGGCTGCACCAGCCTGTGCCATTGCCGAGATCGCAAACAGAGCGATCGCGAGTGTCGCGTAAACAACATATTTCATTCTTTTCATTGTAGTTATCTCCTTTTTTCTTAAATAAGAAGACCGTCTCTCGTAAACTTGCTCGCGTGGTATTATTTCGCCTCACTTCCGGTATTGCGTGGATTTTCTACTCCGTGGAGTCCACGCCGCCTGCGTACGGGCATATCGCTATGTTGAACAAGTTATCAAATCGGTCTTCGTGGTACAACAGGCTTTCCAGCCTGTTGATTCTTCGCAATCCTTAAACGTTCTCGGATCACAAAACTTTATGAACAGGCTGGAAAGCCTGTTCTACGCGTGGGCCGCGGCTGTTTCGCCGTGAGTCTCTTCGTCGTGATGCTCGTCGTGGCCGTGATGGCTGACCTCACCGATGTAGATCATCGAGAGCAGCGTGAACACAAAAGCCTGAACAAATGCCACAAAAACACCCAGAACCGTCAGAGCCAGCGGCACAATAAAGTGCGTGAACGGCGGATAGAGATTCGTGATCTGCAGGAACACCTGCTCGTCCGAATACATATTTGCAAAGAGTCGAACGCCGAGCGTAAACGGCCTGATCGAGCTACTTATGATCTCGATGAAAAAGATCAACCCGGTGATTGGCAGCATTAGAGCGGGAAGCTTCGGCCCCGCGAAATGCTTGATATGGCCGAGCAGTCCGTTCTCGGCGATGCCAACGTAGTTGTAGTAAACGAACGATGAGACGCCGAGTGCGTAGGTCACGTTCACCGACGCCGTCGGCGACATGAACAGCGGGAACTGGCCCATCAGGTTCGATACCAGAATCAGGATTCCAAATGTCGCGACGATCGGGAAGTGACGCGAACCTTTGTCGCCGATGATGCTTCCGATCATGTCCTTGACCGCCAGATAACCTGCCTCAAGCGTGAGTTGTCCGGGTTGCGGATCATTATCCGCCAGCTTGCCCTTGAGTAAACTGACCACGATGACCGTGATGATACATGCGATCACGAACATGATCGTGTACCACGGGATCGCGTTTTCGACGGTGTACGGGCCAAACGCCTTAGCGGCGGTTGTACCGAACTTTGAAAACACGTATTGATTCCACAGCGGCTCGGTGTAGGTGATCTGAAATTGGTGCACCGGCTTACCGAAGTAGTGGTTGACGAACTCCACGATTAGCGGAACGTGATGGCCGCCGCTTTCTGCAAATAAGAACATCTTAAAAACCTTCTAAACAGTATTAGAAATAATATTTTTCATCCCCTGAATGACCACGGCCAACGCAAATGCCGAGAGCCCGAGGATGACCGCCGAGATCGGCATCGCTTCAGTTAAAAACACCAGAAACAGAATGCCGCCGAGCACGACGTAGCGAAAAATGTACTTGGCCGCGAGGATTCCGGACGTCGCGAGGGCGTTTGGCTCGAACATTGCTCTAGTTGAGCGTTCCAGCCAGAAATAATTGGCGAAAGACAAAACGCCGCCAAATATAACGCCGATCCCAAATCGTGAGCCGCCAAAAACAAACCCGCAAACACTCGCGAGCACGACGACCACAGCCATAATTATCAAAATGCCGCGATGCGAGATCACTGGAACGGCCGTTAAAGGTTCAAGGTCCTCGCCCATCGCGAAACTTAAATTATAAAAGGAAACGGTAGTTTATTCAAAGCCTAAGCGCCGTTGTCTTCGTCGTCATGGCCGGAAAGGAACGGTTTGATCTCTGACTTCCTATTCGAAGGCTCGTAGATCTGCTTGCTGATGTAGAAAAATTGGATAAATCCGATCATCGAACCGATCACGATGCCGGCCACGAGGCCAAATGGCGATGAGCCCAAAAGTAGATCGGCGAACCAGCCGAGCAACATCAGAAAAGCCACGGAAACAAAGAAAACGATTCCGGCAGAATAGGCGAGACCGCTACGGCGGGATGTTTCGTCAATATCCTCTGGAACATAATTCTCCGGTACAAACCGAGCCTCTGCACCGAATTGGTCGGGCGGCCACGCACGTGGCGGCAGTTGAGGATCTTCGATCGCGGGTGCCGCGACTGTTTCCGGTGGCCACACCGGTTGCGGCATGATGGGAGCCTCCGGCGGAAGTACCGTTGCTCTTTCGGTAGGCCGGGCCAAAGGTCGTGTTTCGACTTCAGGTTCCGCAGGCCAGAGGCTGGTCCAATTCGGGTCGCTATCCGCGAGGTCAGAGCCTGCGTAGTAATCGCTCGGCTCGTTCTGCACTTCCTCGGCGACGAATTGAGGTGCTTGCGGCTGCACGACAGTCGGACGCACGCCGCCCGGCCAAGGTATCTCGCGGCGGTGTTCGTCGTCAAATTTTGTCTCGTTCTCCGGCATCGGCGACTAAAGGGTCAATGGGAAATAATGACAGTTTCGGTTGGCGATTTCAATTCGTAGCTAATGCCACGCCATTTTAGCCGCCGCGAAAATGCCGCCGCGAGCGAATTGTAGAGGAAGAGCGAAGGCGTGAAAAGCCAGAGCGTGATGTGCGGCCAGAATTGTAGTTTTAGTTCTGCGTCGTAGTCGGGAAGTGCGAGTTTCACGGCCACGAGCCGGAGCCATGACTTTCCTATGCTGAATGCCGAAACGAGAATGAGCGTCGCGATCGAGACGTAGACGGCTATGACATTCTTGTTGAATATTACGATCAAAAATGCAGCGATCATCACCGCGTTAAACACCGCCGAGCCGATCATTGAAATCACCCACAGCTTGGTCATATAAACTCGAGTGATCTTCATCTGGCGGGTTGTGAATTCGAGCAATTCTGTCCAACTGCAATCCTCGACCGAGGCTGTAAGTGCCTGTGGAACAGAGACAATCGGTAGGTTAGCTTCGTGCAGAACGCGTGTGACCGCGAAATCATCCGACAGCGTTCCTTCCCATTTTTCACGTATTTCTAGGCGTTCAAAAACGTCCCGGCGAATCGCCGTTGAGCCGCCCCAACAAAAATTTGAATGCGAGTTCGGGCCGAGTGCGGACGCGATCGAGGCATTCCAGACGGAGCGGACTTCGGATGCAAGGGTCGGCTTCTTTGAGATGAACCAACGGTAGCCAGTCGCGGCTCCGATGGTCTCGTCGGCCAGCGGAGCGACGAGTGTTCTTAACCAATCAGGCGATGGCCGTGCGTCGGAATCGACGAAGACGAATGCTTGTGATCTCTCGTCGGCATGAAGGACAGCTTCGCGGAGATTGGCAATCTTTTGTGCACAACCAATCGCTTTTGGGGCGATGATTAGCTCGGTGATCGGAGATGTCGTGTGACCAGATCCCCGGTCACTACCGTTCTCGGTACTGACATTCGTGGCTTCGTCGCTACCGCTCTCGGTACTGACACGCTCGATCACGGGCACCGCAAGGTCGTTCGCGTCGTCTACCACAAAGATGACTTCGAATATTGGAAAATCCTGTGTAAGCAATGCCGTGAGATTTTGGTCGAGGCCGTCGTCGAGGCCTCGGCAGGGGACAATCACAGTTACAAACGGCGTGAATGTGGATCTTGGTTTCGCTAGTTCTTCACGAAAATATCGAAGGTATGTGATGCCGCCGCGAAAGGATTTGAAGCTGAGCCAGACGAGGATGGTGGCGAAGAAATAGAAAACGTAGATCACTGCTTTTCACGGCCTCCGAAGAGCGGCATCAGATATTCGATCGTGCGATGGACCGCACCGCGGTTATTTTCCATGACGGAAAGGGCGTGTGAGCCGATCGTCGAGCGTCGATTTCGCTCATTCAGCAGATCGGTGAATGCGTTGACGAGATCGATGACAACGGCATCGCCTTTGGACGCGGGCAGCTGGATGAAAGCTTCTTTTTCGAGAAATTCTTTTACGGCCGCATCAAAATTGGCTGTATTTGCTCCCGTAACGATCGCTCGTCCCGCTGCCGCCGGTTCAAAAATGCTCTGGCCGCCGTGCGGTATCAGGCTGCCGCCGACAAAAACGATCTCGGCGAGCGGATACGCCGCACGGAGTTCGCCGATGCTGTCGAGCAATATGACCTCCGCCGAACGGTCTCGATCAGATGGAGCCTCGCTTCGCCTCGCCCAAGCGAATCCGGATGCTTTGACGAGACCGGCAACTTCATTAAAACGCTCGGGGTGTCGCGGCACGAGCATGAGCCTCGGAAGATTTGTGCCGGAAGCTTTCCAAACCTGTTTGAAAGCATCGAGTATCCATTTTTCCTCTGGGGAATGCGTACTCGCGGCGATTATCAGCGGTTCATCGGGCGAGATGGCAAAGCGTTCACGTAGCTCATGAGAAAGTTTGCTATCAACCGATTCGATGTCGTGATCGAATTTGAGATTGCCCGTGACCTTGACCTTGCTCGCACGTGCTCCGAGTGCCATGATTCGTGTCGCGTCGGCCTTGTCCTGCATTAGTGCTAATTGGACATAGCCGAGAACGCGTTTCATGAATCGCTTTATCTTGTTGTATCGAGTCAGCGAACGCTCGGAGAGACGGCCATTAACAATGGCGATATGGGCACCGCTCTTGTAGGCGAGGCGGATGAAGTTGAACCAGAGTTCCGTCTCCATCAGTAGAACTACCGAAGGCGACAAACGCCGCAAGACTCTGCGAACTGTCCAGCGCCAATCGAAAGGGAAGTAGAAGACAAGATCTGCCGTTCCTGCGAAGGCGGTGCGAGCGAGTTCCTGTCCGGTTCGTGTGGTCGTCGATACGATTAAGCATAGATGCGGAAAGTCGCGTTTGATCTGCTCGGCGAGCGGGCGAGCGGCGTTTGCTTCTCCTACCGACACGCAGTGCAGCCAGACGACCTTGCGTCCGCGAGCGTCAAATTTTGGCAGAAATCCGAGCCGTTGCGTAAATCCGGCTGCATATTTCCCTTTAAACAGAGCGTCAAAGGCAAACCTCGGCAAAAGCAAGAGGAAACCTAGTGTGAGGACGATGCTGTAAAGAACATACATTGGAAGTTACAGAGTTTCAGAGTACCAGAGTACCAGAGTAGGGAAGTAAAACTCTGTAACTCTGGTACTCTGCAACTCTGAAACTATTTGACCCGTTCGAGATACTTGGCTTCGGTCGGGTTGACGCGAATCTTTTCGCCTTCGAGGATGAAGGGCGGCACCGAGACTGTTACGCCATTTTCGAGCGTTGCAGGTTTGTTCGAGTTGGACGCCGTTGCGCCTTTTAGCGGCGGATCGGTGCGCGTGATCGTCAGGTCCATCGTCGCCGGCAGCGTGACACCGATCGGCGTGCCGTTGTAGAACTCGACCTCGATCGTTAGGTTTGGCATCAGCCACTGAGCGGCGTCGCCAAGTTCGTCTTCGGTCAACTGTACCTGCTCATAGTTCTCATTATTCATGAAATGATGATGCGAGCCGTCGGAATACAAATATTCCATCTTTTGCTGGTCTAGAACGACGCGATCGAGCGTGTCATTTGAACGGAACCTGAATTCGAACGAGTTACCGGTAATCAGATTCCTCAATCTCGCTTGCACCATCGCACGCAGATTGCCCGGCGTGTGGTGGTGAAACTCCATCACGCGAACCGGTGCTCCCTCGTGAACAATGACCATCCCTTTTCTTATATCGTTTGCTGAAAGTGCCATAAAAGAAATTATAGTTAGCCGAAACGTTGGCATTTACAAAAATTGTAGTTTAGTTTTTAAGCGGTAGGTTTGTCCAGTTAATCGTAAAGCAATGGAACTATCAATAATCATACCGGCCTACAACGAAGAGAAATATATCGGCGCGACGCTGGAGCATATTGTGGCCGCATTGTTGGGCCTCAATCGAATTTCGGAGATCGTAGTTGTTGATAATGAAAGCACAGACAAGACGGCGGAAATCGCCCGTCAGTTTGGTGGAAGCGTTATTCGGGAAACTGTTCACGTGATATCGCGCGTTAGAAACGCGGGTGCCGAGGCGTCGAATGGAGATGTTTTGATCTTCGTCGATGCCGATACACGCGTATCGCCGGAATTGTTTGCAAAGATCGTCGATGTGATGGGCGACGAAAAGTGTTTTGGCGGAGCGGTTTCGGTCGAGTTTGACGAGTGTCGGCGTTGGTGGATCAAGTACTATCTCTTCGCGTGGAAATTCTGGGAGTTTTTCTTTAATACGAAGCAGGGGGCAGCTCAATTCTGCCGCCGGGCGGCCTTTGAAGCGGTAAACGGCTACGACGAAAAGGTCTTTATCGGCGAAGACGTTGAATTTTACTGGCGTCTGTCAAAATATGCCCGTAAAAACGGCGGCTACCTGAGTTTTATTAAGGAACCAAAGGTCAAAACGTCGTCGAGAAGATTCGACAAAATGAAAGCCTCATCGATCATCCTTCGCACCAATCCGATCGTTGTCCGCTTGAACTGGCGACGAGCAGGCTGGAAGGATTGGTACGAGAATACCATCCGATAATTGTTATCGAACTGCCACCTTTAGTTTGAACCGCCCACGCCATCGGTCTGCCTTTCTACATTCGGTAACGGTGATAATGTAGTCGCCCGGAGCGGTCGGTCGAACGCGGTGCTCGTTGTTGCAGTTGGCCGCAAGGTTGGCCTCGTAGCGGGCTCCGCGCGGCGGTTTGATCGATACGGTTATGTAATTGGTGCCAACCGAATCGGTCGTCAGGGTTTGGCCTCGGCGGACTTTTATTACGAAAGTCCGCTTGTCGTTATAGCCGTTGAGGGAACCTGTTACCACCGCACTCGTCGCACCGCGTGCAAATTCGATCCGCTTTTGAGCCGATGCCGTGGACGCCGCGAGCACAATGAAAGCTATCGCGACGAATGGGAACGTGGTTCGATTCATAACCTATTTTCCTTTCGTAAACGCCAGCGGCGGTGGCTCTTCACCTTCTTTTGGATACTCTTTCTTGAGGCCGTCGTAGATCATTACGATCTTGTCGATCCACTCTTTTGCCTCAGCTTTTGTTGGGTCGAGCTTTAGTGTTCGGCGGTAATCGCCGAGGGCCGAGGCGTATTGACGAGCATCGGTGAGGGCGACGGCCCGGTCATAATAGGCATCGGCGAGAGCCTTCTGGGCGGCTGCGTTGGTCGGCTTGCCGTCGAGCGTTTTCTTTGCGGTCGTGACTGCTGCGTCAAATTTTGCCGTGTCGATCGGGTCACCGCTTTGCGTCCATTTCGACTTTTCACCGTTTGCCGCCGGAGCTGGAGGCGGAGTTTGCTTCTCAGACGAATGAGCGATCGCGGTCTGAGGCTTTTCGTTGGATGGTTTTGCAGCTGTCAAATTCGCGTTTTGCTGAACCGGCTTCACATTGTCACAGCCGAGGGCCAGCAATGCGAACCCCGAGATCAATAATAGTTTTTTCATGTTACTTCTTGTCGATAAAAGGACGTGACTGGACGACGTAGATCTTGCCGTTCATCAGGCCCCATTCGATGTCCTGTTCCTTACTGCCGCCGAATACGCGGCGAATGTCGATGGCCGCTTTGGCAAGACTGCGTGCCTGCAGATCTGTCAGTACGCGTTTCTTGGCTCCGGCACATTTGTCGGCTGTCATTTTCAGATCGCCCCTTTCGTCAAAGGCAAGAGCATTTTCCTGCTGCGAGAGCGTCATCACGATCACCGAATTAGATTTCGGATTGAACAGAATCTGCTCGGGCAGCCCGACGTTGTCGACCACCTTTGAATTGTGACCGCAAACCGCACTGATGTAAACCGCATTTTTGTTTCGATCGTCGAAAGGATCCTTCGTGATCATCACGCCGCCTCGATCCATATCGACACCGACCTGAATTAGTGCGGACATATAAACATCGGTCTGGCTGACGTAATTGCGAACACGTGCCTCGTAAGCCTCAAATTTCCAAAGCGAACCCCAAACTTTCTTAACCGCTTCGATCAGTTTGTTCTCTTCGATAACGTTTGGGACGCTCGAATACAGTCCGGCTCCGCTGAAATTGGGAAGGTCCTCGCTGTTCGACGAGCTGCGGACAAACACCGGTTTACTGCCAAGCTGTGAACGCCACCGCGCGATGATCTCTGCTCGCAACGTGTCGTCAAACTTTCCATTCTGAATGGCATTACGAAGGTCATCCAGCTTTTTGCGGCGAACACGCGGGTTGTGGACGAAATCGTTATTATCGAGATTTTCCTCGATGATCCCATCGAACTTGTTCTCCCGCATGAATTTTTCGTACCAGTGAAATGGAACGCCAAAGCCGTCAGGTATCGTAATACCAGCGACTTTGTTATTCAACATTTCGCCCAGATTCGCAGCCTTTGAGCCGTATTTGATGCTGTCCTTTTTGCGCATCTCTCTGATGCCGGTGATTGTGGTCGTTTTGAGATCGACCGGCGGAATTTGTTGATCGGGTGAGGCAAAACCCGTCTTGACATCCTCTTGCGAAGCGCGTTTCAACTTGTAATCGGTAAGGCTCGCTTCGAGCTTGAAAACGTAAGTGTCGTACTCGCGAAAGAGCTTATCGGCATCCTTGATATAAACATTCGGAATGTTCCAGCCCTTTGCTAGGATATTTATATGCGATAGCGGTGACGAAGGTTTTGCGATGATGATGCCGCGGACGGGCGGCAGATTTATCGGCAATTCCTTGAGCACGATGATCTCGTTGTCGCCGATCTCAACGGTGTCGTCGAGCTTGTCGATGATGTGAATGCGACCGACTGCCGAGCCTGTGTTTAGGGCGAGATACTCCTGATTTTTGTTCAGCTCGTCCTGTAAGATGCGATCGATCGAGATTTCAGCGGTGACATCTTCCTGACGGATCGAGTTGGGTTTGTAATAGACCTTCTGGAAAAACGCCTTGTTGATAGTTTCGTTCGCCGCCTTGATCATCGCGGGCGGGGCGAGATCGCCTTCCCAGAGTTCCCAGGTAAATTTGTCGACCGTCTTTTGCCACGCGATCGTGCCGACCATGAAGCGCCGATCCTGCTCGATATAGATAGGTTTGAAAACGTCGGCACCACGCGGGACGAGATAGGTCGCGAGCAGAAAATCCTTGTGAAAACGATACTTCTGAGAGTTCAGAAAGTAGATCTTATTCTTAGCCCGACGGTCGATGACGAACATCGTATGCGGCATCGCGTATGGCGTTCCCTGATGGTAGGTTCGGGCAATCGAGTCAAAATCCGCTTGTGTGGCTATCTTGCCAAGCGAATTCTTCGACGAATCGGGCCGCTTGTCCATCGCACCTTTCGGCTCGCGCGTCGGCGAAGGCTTTCGCGACATCTGGGCTGCAGCGAATGAGAACGAGGTGACGACGAGAGCGACCGCCGCGAATGAACGAATTATCTTATTTGAGCAGAACATATTTGAGCTACTTAGATGCTGCACCTGAATCGCGGCGTTCGTCGTGAAATAGAAGTTTGTTTCTGAGGCCTTTTAGATCACTCTCACCGCTCACCGAAATCTCCAGATCGCGGATCAAGCCGTCCTTTAGGCCATAGATCCAACCGTGGATCGAGAGTTTTTGGCCACGATCCCAGGCGTCTAGGACGATCGTGGTCTCGCCGACATTTACGACCTGTTCGGCGACATTTAGCTCACAGAGTTTATTCAAACGCTCGGCCGGATCTTCGATGGATTCGAGATACGCCGTGTGCAGATTTGCCGTGTCGCGGATGCGCCGGAGCCAATTGTCTATGAGTACGTGCCGGTCGCTATCCATGGCCGCCGCCACGCCGCCGCAACCGTAATGGCCGCAGACGATGATGTGATCGACCTTCAGCACCTCGACAGCGAACTGTATCACCGACAGGCAATTCATGTCGGTGTGATTAACGAGATTTGCTAAGTTGCGGTGAACGAATATCTCGCCCGGAGCTAGATCGACGATCACGTTTGCCGAGACGCGGCTGTCGGAGCAGCCGATCCAGAGGTAATCGGGATCCTGCTGTTCGGCGAGGTCGGAGAAAAATTTTGGATTCGCCTCGATCGCCCGTTGCGACCAGCCCTTATTGTTTTCAAGCAGTTGCTCGATGTTTATCATCACTAGCTATTTTAACGATAACCGCTATTTGCGCAAGATATCTTCGATGGCGTCACAGGCGGCGGGGGTGCCGGGTTCGCTGTCAACGATCGTCTTCAGCTTTTGTGCGTTGGTTCGATAGCGTTCGTCGGCCAATATTTTCTGGAGTGCCGCTGCGGCTATGTCGGCGTTGTACGAGTCGCGTGAGATGACCTCCGCAACTCCGGCCCTGCGACAACGAGCGGCGTTATCGGGCTGGTCGTGACTAAAAGGAATGATCAGATGAGGCACACCGGCACGCAAAACTTGCCCCGTCGTGCCGACGCCGGCTTGATGAACGACGCAAGCTGCTTTCGGGAAGACCTGCGAATACGGTGCGAATTGAAATGCGACGATATTCTCATCTAGCCCGCTCGGCAATCTCTGATCGCGGCCATACAGGAGAACGGCACGGCGGCCCAGCAGTTTCGCAGCCTTTGCACTCTCATCAAAAAAATCACGCGAATCCATCACCGCCGCCGAGCCAAGCGTGAAAACGATCGGCGGTTCACCATTTTCGAGAAAGGCTGCGAGTTCTGGCTGCAAAGCTGTGGTTTCGCTCTCGTCGTAAAAGCAAAATCCGGTCTGGATCGTCGGCGTCGGCCAATCAGATTGCGGCTTGCCGATGGCCGCCGAGAACATTGCGAGATGGAGCAGCGGCGAGAATTTGTCAGTAAACACCGGATCGTGATCCGGATCTAGTCCCAGGTCGCAGCGAAACGCTTTGTACGGCTCGAACCAGTCTTTGATCGTCCAACGCATAAAGCGAAATAGCGTCTCGTGAAACGCGACCGGCATTGGCCGCAAAACCTCAAACAGCCAGCTTGCTTGCGGATAGACATTCGGGTCCTCGGACGAGAACATGCAGAGCGGCGATAGGCTTGTAGTTATCCATTTTATGCCCGTCTTCTCGGCGATCGATGCGGCCGTGTAAACGATCTCGCCATTGAGAAACACGTCTGCACCTTCGACAGCGGTGAGCATATCTTCGTACATATCGCGAACCGCGGGCAAGATTATCTCGCGAATGACCATCTCAGGGCCCTTCACAGAATCCATTGTTTTTCGGATGAGTTCGCTATCAGTCGGGTCGAGATCGGGACGAAGCGGTGCAAATTCGAGGCCATTATCGACTATCTTTTCACGATAGCCTTGCCACGTGTTGACTACGACGCTATGGCCGCGTCGACGGAGTTCGAGGCCGAGGGCCAGCATCGGATGCAGATCGCCGAGGCTTCCCATTGTTGAGAGTACGATTCGTGACATGTTGATCTTGGGTTATTCTTGAGCGTCTTCGGCAGCCAATCGCTCAGCCTCGCGAATTTTGAGCCGATCTTTGACCTGAAACCTTATGCTCAGGAAAAAGGACACCGAGCCGGCAACAGCCGACAGGAAAAACCAGTCGTTGCTGCCGACCCAATATAAATAGGCGGCGATTCCGGCAAGGATCACCGCCAGGATCTGAAAGAGACGTTCCATAGATCTAACCGGCCCGCCGAGCAACTTCCTGAAAACTCTCGCCCCGGAAAAATCCTGCGACAGCCATGAACAACCGTTTGATAGCACGAAAAACTTTGGGGAAGAACCAGATAAAGATGATCGTGAAAATGATCAGAATCCCGGCGATAACCATAGGAGCGAAAACGGCGAGGACTGTGCCACCGAGGGCGATGCCGTCTTCGATAAATGAGAGTGCCCAGTTTGATACTGGTTCGGGTGAGAAATTAGCCCCGATGCGTGCTGCGGCCTTAGTGCCGTGCGATGCAAAGGCGAACGTTCCACCCAAGAGCGTCGCCGGGATCGTTATACTCGAATCAAGCTGATTCGTCGCCGCGTACGCCACTATCGCACCCGCCGGTACACGGATAAACGTATGCACCACATCCCAAACGCTATCGACATACGGTATCTTGTCCGCAAAAAACTCGACCGCATACAATCCGCCCGCAACGCCGATAATCCACCAGTTATCAAGTGCGTCGAGTCCGCCCGGCAGCTTCGTCGCTCCAAACTTTTGCAGCAATCCGAGCACGGTCACCGTCGCGTACAGATTGATCCCGGAGGTCCAAGCGGAGCCGAGTGCGAGACTTAATGTTGAGAACCATTCCATGGTTACTTTTCCTAGTTAAACCTAATCCTTCCGCGAGATTCTAACATGGATTTACGAGATTCTAGCGTGTTTTGTTCGACCTCATGGCCTTTCCACTAGTTTCGGAAGCACGGCATCTGGCAGGGAACTAAAATAGAATGAAACTGTGTGTTCAGTGTCGTCGTCATGAATTTCTCGCTCCCAATCGAATTCATACGCAATCCGCATTCGGGCGTTTTGCGAAGCTTGCTCAAAAGGGATTGAGAACGTGAGTTTTCTACCCGGACCAATCGGATTGGTAGAACACACGTGACAGTAGAGACTACCTGAAATTCGATCACTCGATTCCTTATTTTCTATTGCATAGTACAAACTTGCATCACCGTGACGTTCGTTCGCTACGCCGGACATGTTAAGCCAGACAGGCCAACACGAGTTGTTGGTAAGGGTAAAGAAGAGGTAGTCGCCATCCGCATATTTATCGCCTATTTTGATCGCTTCCCGCCGAACAAACGTCAAATAAACCGGCGATCTCTTTTGATCGATAAGTTTTTGCGTATTAGTGCACTTTCCAACTTTCCAACTTTCGAACGTGCAGACGGAACGGCGCGTTTCTGTGCTTCGACAGTGGATGTCACCAGGAGAGCTAACAAGAAAATTGTAATTATCTTGATCACTCGTCGCTTTCTCCTTGAGTCTCGTCATTCTCTCCGTCCTTTTTGTAACCAAATTTTTCGAGCCGATATTGCAATGTCCTGAACGTAAGGCCGAGCAGTTTTGCCGATTTCGTGATGTTGTTATCCGTACGGGCCATGGCCTGCATAATGAGGCTACGTTCGACTTCTTCGAAATTGACGCCGTCGGGTGGGAGGGTGAAGAGGTCGCCGGATGCAGCAGCGGCCGAGCGGGTGCCGGTTTGGGTCATCTCGGGTGGCAGGTCGTCGAGGGTTACTTTGTCTTCTTCGCAAAGCAAGATAGCGCGTTCGAGAGCGGATTCAAGCTGGCGGACGTTGCCCGGGTATGCGTAATCTTCAAGCAGACGACGAGCCTCCGTGGCGAAGGTGATCTTGCGGTTTGTACCTCGGGTGTGCTTTTTGACGAAGTATTCGATCAGCACCGCGATGTCTGTGCGTCGTTCGCGAAGGGCGGGCAACTCGATCGAAAGGACGGCCAGGCGATAATAAAGATCCTGTCGAAAACGGCCTTCGTCGACCATGTGAAGCAGGTCGCGGTTGGTGGCCGTGACGACGCGGACATCGACGTTAAGTTCGCGAACACCACCGACGCGGCGTATCTGCTTCTCCTGCAGGGCCCGCAGTATTTTTGCCTGAAGGGCAATGTCGAGCTCGCCGATCTCATCGAGAAAAAGCGTTCCTCCATCAGCGATCTCAAAGAGGCCTTTCTTGTCAGAAACGGCACCCGTGAACGAGCCTTTTTCGTGACCGAAAAGCTCAGATTCGAGCAGATTCTCATTGATCGCGGCACAGTTGACGGCTTGGAAAACCTCGTTCGAACGCAGGCTGTTCTTATGTATCGAGCGGGCGATAAGCTCCTTTCCGGTGCCGCTCTCGCCTCGGATCAGCACGGTGGAACTCGATTTTGCGATCTTCAAGATCAGCTTCTTGACCTTGTCCATCTCAGGCGAGACGGAAATGATCTCGGCGTCGAGCGTGGTCAGCTTCTTTAGGGCTCGCGAGACAGTTTCGAGAAGTTTCTCGCTATCATACGGCTTTTGCAGATATTCGAACGCACCTAGCCGTAGGGCATCCACGGCCGAATCGATCGTGCCGTGAGCGGTGAGCAGAATTACGATGATCGATTTGTCGAAATCGGTAAGCGATTTGAGAAGTTCGAGCCCGCTCATGCCGGTCATCTTTAGATCGGTCAATACGAGGTCGAAATGCCTGTCCGCGACAAATTTCATCGCCGCCTCACCGGAGCTCGCCGTCGTCACATCATAACCTTCGACCGAGAGGATCGTTTCTAATATTTCCCGCTGATTTTTCTCGTCATCGACGACGAGGATGCTCTTTCTTGCCATAAGATTGTTTTGCCACGGAGATCACAGAGGAAGATGAGATGATTTTTTCTCGGTGAACTCTGTGCTCTCAGTGGCTAATCTGCTTTCCGTAACTTTACCGTAAATTTCGTTCCCTCGCCCAGAACTGATTCAACCTCGACCTTCCCCTGATGAATATCGACGATCTTGTGCACGATCGCGAGGCCGAGGCCGGTGCCGGTTTCTTTTGTGGAGAAATACGGCTCGAATATTTTTGAGAGGTTCTCGACCGAGATGCCGTTGCCTGTGTCGGCGATCTCGAAGCGGACACATTCGTTGTCGGGCGAGATCTTTACGCTCAGGTTGCCGCCTGTCGTGCCCATTGATTGGACGGCGTTGATGAAGAGGTTGTTAAAAACCGAACGCAAAAATTCGGGGTCGCCCATGATCTGCGGGACGTTTTCGTGTTCGACGACACCTATCTTGATGTTGTTTTCGGCAGCCTGGGCCTCGACGATGCGGAGTGAATCTTCGACGATCTGCCTGGCATCGACGGCCCGCAAATTTGCGTTCGCTGGACGCGAGTAGTTGAGAAAATCTGAGATCTGCGAATTGATGCGGGCCACTTCGTCCTTTAATTGCGAGGTAAGTTTCTCGAATGTCACACGCCGCTCCGGTTCGTCCGGAGCATATTTTGAACGCAAATGGTCGAGCGTTAGATTTATGTAATTCAGCGGGTTGCGGATCTCATGCGCGATGGCCGAACCGAGCCGCCCGACTACGGCGCTCTTTTCGGCTTGCTGCAGTTGTGCCTCAATGTCCCGCTTTTTTTCGAGTTCGGCGGCCATCTCGTTGAAATTGGCTGCTAGTCGCCCAATTTCGTCTGAGCGATTGCCATCGGCGACGCGTACTCGTAAATTTCCCTCTGCGACCTGACGCGAGGCATCGGACAGGTCGGCGATCGGTCGCGTGAACCTCCACACCAAAAAGAATGTGATAAGCGAAGAAAGCATCAGAATGCCGAGCGTGAAAACCAGCGGCCGCGCGGCCCGCCACGCAACCTCGCGGCGTTCGTTTTGCAGCACGACCATCACGTACCAGCGCCCAAAGCTCGTCTCAATCGGCACAGCGTGGGCTTCGTCGGTCTGCGGACGTGTCACATTCGAACGGCGATTTGGGAATCTTGCAAGATCATCGCCGAGGCGTGCCTCCTCCATTAGCGGCGGCAAACCTGTAATATCCTGTAATTTTCTTAAAACGGGCCGATCGTCTTCGTCAGTCGTCGGGAGATATTCCGGACTGAGGCTGTCGGTCACCTGCCAATCGTTATCTACAACGATAATGTCGCGGATCCGCCTCCGAGCGTCTTCGTCGAGATATGACTGACCTGGCACGTCTAATAGGTCCTGCATACGGTCGTTAGACGGGATGCTTCGAAAGGCGAGAGCGATCGCTGCGACGATGGCCTGCTCCTGCGACTCGCGGATCTGGTTGTTCTCATCCTGAACGACAAGATTGAGGTAATACTGCACGCCGAGCGTCGCCACGAGCATAATGGCCAGTATCAGCAGCAATCTGCCGCGAAATGTGTTCAGGAATGTCATTGCGTTAAGTTACTGTTAAAAAACCGCTTGCGCCGCCATCGGTTGAATGTTATATTCACACTTAGTTTTTACGCAAACGCCCGAGACGGCAAGCTCATTCAAGATGTAACGGCTGTCTCTAAACAATCTCCATCACAAATCTTCGGTTCTGAGGTAAAGCATGAAGTTAATGTTCCCCAAAATCTCCTTGTTTGGCGTGTCTCTGTCGCTACTTGTCCTCGTTTTAGCATTTGCAGGCAGCGCATCGGCACAATCTAAAAAGGCGACCGCCGCCAAGAAACCCGTTGCTAAGAAGACCGCAACGCAGGCGAAGGATGCCAAGAAAGATCGCGATAAGGCGAAACAGTCAGCAAAGAGCTCAAAGGATAAGAAAAAAGAAAAGCAGACGGCTGCTAAGTCCAAAGATAAGGCCAAAACGGCTGATTCGAAGAAAAACGACAAACAATCTAAGTCAGAGCGTAACAAACAAGCCGCCGAGCGTCGCCGCCAAGAGGCAGAACGCCGTGCCGCGATAGTTGCCGAGCAGCGACGCCGCGAACAGGCTCGCCGCGAGGCCGTTGCTCGGGCCGCTGCGTTTCAACGCGGCCTTCGCACGGAGACTGTTGCCAATATCTCAAAAGACATTACTGAAGGCGAGGATTTGAATATTCGTGCCGCGGCTGTCAATGCGTTGGGCGATCGAGCGGGTTCGGTAGTCGTGATGGAGGCTCAGACCGGCAAGGTTTTGACCGTCGTCAATCAGGATTGGGCATTGAGAAGCGGGATCAAGCCGTGTTCTACGATCAAACTCGTTACCGGCGTTGCCGGCCTCAACGAAAAGGCGATCGACAAGACTGACGGTTCGCTCACGACCAGCACAAATCGCCTCGGCCTGGACGTAGCTCTGGCTCGCTCCGACAACGGATATTTTCAGCGTGCGGGTTCGGCGATGGGCAATACAAAGGTTATCGAGTATGCGAAGCAGCTCGGTCTAGGTGAACCTACGGGATTTGCTACCGTGAACGAATATGCCGGTAAGCTGCCGTACACTAACAACAATGCGAGGATCTATTCGCACGGCGACGATTTCGAGGTCACCACGATGCAGCTCGCCGTAATGGTCTCCGCGATCACCAACGGCGGCCACCGCGTCCTGCCGCGTGTTCCGCGTAATGAGATCGAGAAAACAAAATTCCAACCTTTTTACAAAGCAAATGTCGAGGTGCCGCGTGACAGCGTTCGCCGCGTCATTCCCGGTATGATGGGAGCCGCCGAATATGGCACCGCCCGTCGCGGTATGGACCAGAGCCTCGGAGTCGCGGGCAAGACCGGTTCGTGTATCAGCAAAGGAACGTGGGTTGGCCTCTTCGCCTCGGTTGCCCCGATCGAACAGCCGAAGTATTCGGTAGTCGTCATCACCCGTGGCGCTAAAGAACGCGGCCGTGCCGCAGCTGCGATCGCCGCCCAGATCTATCGTACGCTTGCACCTAATATTGTTCGAACAGACCGCAATCTTGCTCAGACCGAGTTCAAACTGCCGCCGCGAAGTACTCCGGTCATAAACACTATTACCACGACAGCGGACGCAGATGACGAGGACGATGATACGGACACCGATGGTACGGCGAATATCGACGCAAATGGCCGCGAAGTGATCGTAGTGCCGAGTGCGACCTTGCAAGCTGCGCCAGCTAAGAAACTGGTGACTAAGACCGGTAGTTCAAAGCCAATTTTTCCGCCCGTCGTCATCACTTATGACAAAAGCGGAAAGGAGATCAATCCCGATCCGAAAAAACCAGAATAAATGCTTTCATTATAAGTATTTATGAGACATCGATGATGTTGCCCCAGAGAGGCGCATCGTCGATGTCTTTTTTCCTAATATATAAGGACTTTCGGCTTGACAGCAGGGCGAATGTTGACAGATTATTTATCTTCAAAAGATTTCTTTTGAACGAAAACATTTGTGTCGGATCGGCAAAGTCGTACGCGTAATGTATTGCAACTTTTCTACGCGCCGATTCATCTGATTTGACGCGAAACCGGGATGCCATTTTTGGCCAAACGGCTAGTAGACAGGAATTTTGTTTGGGGTTTAGCCCGGAGGAAGGATTCAAATGAAAACGATTTTTAGATACGCAAACCTAGGTCTTTTGGTGGCCGCGATGATCGCAACGGGAGCCTTGGCCGTATTGGCACAGACACCCGCACCGGTGGATCCTTGCGCGGACGCTGATGGCCAGAGCTCCGCGAACGATAATATTATCAATCTGTTCAAGGACAAGACCATCCCGGGCCGCAAGGCTTACGTCAATGCGGCAAAGGGTTTCCTAGAAAAGTATGGCTCATGCCCGTCAGCCAAAGACCTTTCTGATTATCTGAAACCGCGTATTCCTGTTCAGGAAGAGACCATTCGAAAAATGGAAGAGCAGGCAGCTAAGGATGCTCTCGCAAAGCGTTTTGACGGAGCTCTCGATGCCAAGAACTGGGACGAGGTTATGGCTGCCGGAAAGGAGATTCTGACCAAGTATCCTGACGAATTCCGAACGGTCGAGATCGTTCTTGCCGCCCTCGGCGGAGAAGAAGCCTTTAAAGGCAATTTCAAATATGCCGACGATGGAGTCAGGTTTGCCAAACAGTCGATCGCTGACCTTGAAGGCGGAAAGTCCTTCATGATCGGTAAAGATGTGCGGTACGGGCTTGCCAAAAAGGACGTTTACAACTTTGCTTATGCGACCAAGGATGACGCGATTGGTTGGATGAATCTCTATATTGGTTACATCATGCAGGTCAGTAAGAAGGACAAGGTTGGGGCCGCTCCGTTTCTGTTCAAAGCAACTCAGTCAACCGCGTCAGATGCTTCAAAGAATGCAACCTCCTTTGATTTGATAGGCGGTTATTACATCGACGCTTTGAACAAGGTTTACGATGAGATCAAAGTTCTTAGCGAAGCTCAGAAAGACACTGACCCTGAAGATGTCGCCAAACAGAAAGTGGATGCGATCAAAGCCAAGGTAGCGATGGCAAACGGCACGGCTGAACGTGCGATGGATGCATACGCACGCGGTGCGAATCTTGCGAAAGATGCCGGGATCAAGGCTCGGTTGAGGAAAACCCTCGAGGCGATTTACCAGAGGCGTTTTGATAAGACCGAAGGGGTTGATGCGTGGATAGCCAGTTCAACAACCAAACCGTTCCCAAATCCTACCTCTCCAATTACGCCTATCAGCGATCCTGAACCGGTCAAAACGGATGGAGGAACTTCAGTGGCAGGAGCGGGAACCGGAACGGGCAATGGCACTGGGGCCGTCAAGCCTGCGGGCACTGGTGTTGGTACGGGAACAGGGAATGGTGCGGCCACAAAGCCTGCGACTACGACCACTACGACAACCAAGCCTGCGACGACCACGACGCCAAAGGCGCCTATTAAGCCGGGCAGCAAGCCGGTTTCCACGACCAAAAAGCCGATTAAGAAAAAGGCTGCGTAAAAATCCCACTTTGTAATCTAAAAATCGGTCGGACGCTCATACTAAATGGGCGTCCGACTTTCATTTTTGCCGCAATCAAAATAAAATTAGCCACGATGACGCCGCGCCTTGCAACGCTCGAAAATCAGCTCGGTCACAAATTTAGTGACCTCGCTTTGCTTGAGCGTGCGTTGACGCATCGCTCGTGGGCGTTTGAAAATATGCCGGGCGAGCCGGACGAGAGTGTTCGTGAGATCGAGAATGAATCGATGGAATTTGTCGGCGATTCCGTACTAGGTTTGGTTATTGCAGAGCAGCTTTACAATGCACATCCAAAGGATAACGAAGGGGCATTGACGCTGATGAAGCATCACTTGGTGAGCACCGCGACGCTCGCTCGGATCGCCGACAAGATGTCGCTCGGCCAGTATGTACGGGTTGGGCGAGGTGAGGAAAAGACCGGTGGCCGCAAGAAACAGGCATTGCTCGCTAATACATTAGAGGCCGTGATCGCGGCAGTCTTTCTAGACGGTGGTTATACGGCGGCTCGAGTTTTTGTGGCGAGGATATTCGCCGACGAACTGCGAAATGCGACGCCTAAGAACTCGATAGACTACAAAACGATGCTCCAAGAGCTGCTGCAATCTGAAAAGATGGTTGCTCCAAGCTACAATGTCATAAGAACGGACGGCCCGCCGCACGACAGGACATTTTCGGTCGAGGCTACTTGGGCAACCGGCAAGACAAGCGGACGTGGAAATTCCATAAAGGCCGCCGAGATGATGGCGGCCGAAGAAGCCCTCGCAATCCTGAAAGGTGGCAAATCGGCGAAACGCGGAGCGAGCAAATAGCGTATCAATTATCTTATGAGTGACGAAGTAAAAGATTCTCCTGAGCAACCGAAGGTTACATCTGCCACCGGTCCGCCAAAATCGACGATCCGCGAGTATTTCGAATCGTTTGTTGTAACGTTGATTATGGCGATATTTGGCATGACCTTTATTTTGCAAGCAGTGACCGTGCCGACCGGTTCGATGCAGAATACGATCCTCGTCGGCGATTATCTGCTGGTCAATAAATTTATCTTCACGCCGGGCGGCGGCTCTCTGCCGTTTTTGCCCCAACGCGAGATCGAACGTGGTGACATCGTAGTATTCAAATATCCGGGCAACAAACTGCATCCCGAGAACGACCGAGCTCACGGGGCTTCGGCGATACCGTATCAGGTAAATTACGTAAAGCGGGTCATCGGCCTTCCTGGTGAGACCGTGGAATTCAAGAACAACCAGGTCTTCATTAACGGTCAGTTGCTCGCAGAGAACCGCGTGATAGGTGATGCCGACGACAATATTTCGGCACTTGAAGTAAAGGAATTTGAAGAGAAACGGCCTGAGGCGAAATATACCGTCTATTACCGCGAAGACACGATGAACGCCGTAAAACGCGGCGATCCGCGTGTGATGCGCTCCGATTACGAGTTTGGCGTGGCGGGCAAGCCGATGGTCGTGCCGGACAATCAATTTTTTGTCATGGGCGATAGCCGCGACAACAGCGAAGATGGCCGATATTGGGGATTCGTCCCGCGGGGACTGATCATTGGCCGGGCGATGTTCGTCTATTGGTCATGCGACCGCGGTGCCTCAAACGGCAGTATGGCCGGGTGTATCACACATCCTAGGATCGACCGCATCGGGAAGTTTGTGAAGTAAGCGTGTTCCATGTTCCACGAGGAACGGTGGAACACGTGGAACAGGTGGAACAAGTTTTGGTTTCATCGGCCGCGTAAAGCGGCCATTTTCATTTATGAAGATCAATTTAAGTCCGGAAGTAGATGAAGCGCTAAAGAGCGGCAAGCCGGTCGTCGCTCTCGAGTCGACCGTCATCGCCCACGGCCTGCCATATCCGCAGAATATCGAAACCGCACGGAAATGCGAGGCCGCCGTTCGCGAGGGCGGCGCGGTTCCGGCGACGATCGCGGTATTTGGCGGGGAATTTTACGTCGGGCTAAATGCTGAGCAGATTGAGCGACTTGCGACCGAAAAGAACATCAGAAAGATCTCACGCCGCGATCTTGCCGTGGCTGTTGGAAAAAAGCTGGACTGTGCTACAACGGTTGCGACAACGGCGTTTATTGCGCATCGTGCCGCGATCAAGGTTTTTGCAACGGGCGGCATCGGCGGAGTTCATCGCGGTTTTGAAGCAGATATTTCCGCCGACCTGCCAGAACTTGCACAAACGCCGATAACGGTTGTCTGTTCCGGTGCGAAGATCGTCCTCGACCTGCCGCGAACTCGTGAGTGGCTCGAAACAAACGGCATCACCGTCTTGGGTTGGCGATGCAATGAAGTACCCGCCTTCTACAGTCATTCGAGCGGCTTGGAGATCGACGAGTGCATAAAAAACGGTAGCGAAGCGGCCGCTATCATACGCGCCCGCGATGAACTCGGCCTGAAAGGCGCTGTGCTTGTAACTGTTCCCGTTCCGTCTGAATTTGAGATCGGCCGCGACGAACTGGAATTGTTATTAGCCGATGCTCTCTCCCTCGCCGATAAGCAAAAGATCTCGGGTAAGGCCATCACGCCGTTCCTGCTTTCCCAAATGTCCGAGCGAAGCGGTGGCCGAACCCTCGCGGCTAACATAGCTCTCCTTGAGAACAACGCCCGAGTTGCCGCTGAGATCGCCTCCGCTATTTCGTAGCCGTTTTTTCCATTTTCTGTTTGAGGGAATCAAGACGTTTCTGTGCTTCGATGGCTTCGGGTGTGGTTGCGTATTTGGTCACGACTTCTTTCCAGCTCGAGCCATCATAATGAAACTGGCGTGTCGCGGAATTAAAGAGAAATATCATGCCGAGCTTGCGGTAGCGGTCGAGGCTGACGAAATTGAGGTAGTAGCTATGGAGAGGGGCGGCGGATGCGGCCATTTCTTTACGGCTGAGCCGTGAGGTCGCGTCTTTTGAGAGCTTGGCGGCGGCCTCTTCGAGCAGATCGCCGTAGAGTAGCAAGATCGAAGGGCGAAATTTCGATTGTGGATAGAGAGCGAAAAACTCGGCAGCGATCTCAAGCTGTTCAAAGCCATCTGCAGCCTGTACCAATCTCGCGAGACGTTCCTCGTCACCCTGGCGAAACTTGCCAAACACTGCATCAGACTGAACCCAGCCAAAGTTTCGTGGCGGCGCGGTAACTTTGAAAAATTTCACACCGTCGGCCTCGGTTACGCCGAGTATCTGCACTTTGCGGCCACGCTGCATGCGGTGGACCGAATCTGAGAACAGGCTCGGATTCTTGCGGAGCACCGAGATGGTTTCGTCGATCACGACCGCGTTTTGGCCGATCTCAGGGGATCTCATCGAGGTAGATTTCGGTTTTGCGGGTACGGTTGGTTTCTTTGTCTGGGCGCTGATCGATGTGTGGCCGAAGGCCGTGAAAATCAATAAGGCGGTGAGAAGAGGAAATTTCATTAGTATCCCTATGGGTCGATACACTACTTCGGCGATAGTTTCTTTAGTCTCTCCGCGATGCCCGCGTGATGAAAATGACAGATCGCGATCGCGAGCGCGTCGGCTGCGTCATGCGGCGTCGGAGCTTTTTTCATGCCCAACAGAATGCGAACCATCTCGCCGACCTGATGCTTCTCGGCGTTGCCGTAGCCGACGACGGTTTGCTTGACGAGTCGCGGTGCGTATTCGGCGATTTCCAAACCTCGTTGCTCGGCGAGTAGTAACATCAACCCGCGAACCTGCCCGAGCTTTAACGCAACACCAACATTTACGGCATAAAACGTGTCTTCGACCGACAGTACATCCGGCGAATGCGTCGCCATGACTTCGGCCACGCCTTCGTACATATTGAGCAAACGCTTAGAAAACGCCTGCTTCGTACTCGATTTGACCGTGCCAAAATCGACGAGCACGTACTTAGAACCCTTACCGTCAACCACGCCCCAACCGAGCGTTTCGCTGCCGGGGTCGATTCCTAAAACGCGCATTGATTTACCACGTGACTGCCTGAGTAAAGACAAGATACTCCAATTTTTTGTTGAAACGCAAATCTTCCTTTGTGTTCTCTGTGTCTTCCCTTTGTGGACTTTGTGATAACGATTTAAGACGTTTATCACAAAGTACACAAAGGGAAGACACAAAGTGCACGAAGAGAAGACGAATTTGTAAATTTAGCTCGATATTCTTATCATCAGATTTTGTACCTCAGATGGATACTCAGCCCCAGGAAGCCATTGTTAAGGAATCGGTACGTGCGTTGCTCGCTGGTGCGATCGACTACGCCGGACTGTTTCCGCCGTCGCAGCTCGCCATGAGCGAGGCGGTGCTCAACTACGCGACCTATCGCAACAGTAACTACGCATGGATGCTCGGCCGCTTTGTCGTTACAGCTGCTAGGCTGGATGAGTTTTACGAGAGTGCGGCTGATTTTATTACTCGGGATGAACGCGAACGCTGGCATGTCGCGGTTGTCGCTGGCGAGGATATCGTCGAGACGTTAAAGCAGGTCGAGCTTTTCAATCTGCGCCACGGCGAACTAGCTCTGTGCGATGTGCTCGAAGTTCGGGCAAATTCAGTCTCGAAGATCGAGAATACAGTAAATGGCTTACGTGCCGGCACAACAGCATATTTCGAGATCCCAACGGGTGAATCAATGCCCGGCCTCATCGTTGCACTTGCGACGCGCGGCCAGCGTGCCAAGATTCGCACCGGCGGCGTGACGCCGGATGCATTTCCGACACAGGGCGAGATTGTGCGGTTTGTCAGGACGTGTGTCGCTGCAAATGTGCCGTTCAAAGCAACCGCCGGGCTGCATCATCCCCTAAGGTGTTTTCGCACTCTGACCTACGAAGCAGATTCCGTAATGGGCCGAATGCACGGATTTCTCAATCTGTTCCTGATGGCCGGATTCGCCCGCGAAGGCTTTCGAAGCAATGTGCTTGAGGACGTGATGGAAGAGGAATTTAACGAAGTTTTCCGATTCGAACCGCAGACGGTCACCTGGCGGGACTTCTCTCTCGGCATTGCCCAAATCGAAAACCTCCGTCACAAAGGCATCCAGTCTTTCGGCTCATGCTCATTCGACGAACCGGTGGCGGATCTGCAGAAGTTAGGAGTGCTGTAGCCAGAAAGGCGGAAACCCGACCCGTAGGGAGGGTGTTCAATATGGGCAACTACGACGAAAACGAAGGGCCGCTCGCCTACCTGATCACTTTCCGTACCTACGGCACGTGGCTACACGGCGACGACAGAACCTCCGTCGATCGGCACGGCAAGAATGAATACAACACGCCAAAGATTTTGCCGAATGCTAATCTTCAAACGCAAATGATTGAAAACAGCCTCTCGAATATCTTCACACTCGACAGAGCACAGCGACCTGTTTTTGAGCGAGCAATCCGCAGTGTCTGTACGCATCGAGGCTACTGCATCTATGCAGTCAACGTCAGAACGAATCACGTACATTGCGTCGTAAGTGCCGCCGGTAAGCCGGAGCCTGTGATGAATGGATTCAAATCCAATTGTACGAGAGAATTGAGGGCGGCAGGGCTGATTAGCGCAGACCAACAGGTCTGGTCGCGCGGCGGTAGCACGAGGTATCTGTGGAAACCAACGCATGTTGACGGTGCGGTAAACTATGTGCTGTACGGTCAGGGTAATGATCTGCCTAACTTCTAACGTGCGTTAAACACCCTCCCTCCGGGTCGGGTTTCCGC
>JANNWQ010000387.1:0-7593 GCA_031408595.1 Acidobacteriota bacterium
CGGCAGTTGATGTTCGAACCTGAGCATCGTGAATACCTGCTCGGCGAGAGCGGTGTCGCACGCGATCTGCTTCACGATCTGACAGGAAGCATGTTAAGTCTTGAGGCCGGTGCTGACACATGGGACGTCAACACCTACGCAGCCGAGATCGAAAGTATTTACAAGATCGACCCGGCACGCGATGCGGGTGTGGAATTCAAGAAAATGAACCCCGACGATATCGAGGACGCCATCTGGGCAAAGGCCATCGCCAGCTACGAGGCCAAAGAGAAAATGGCCGGTGAAGAGTCCTTACGCGCCTACGAGCGTTACATCATGCTCAATATCATCGACAGCCAATGGAAAGATCACCTGCTCTCGATAGACCAGGTCAAACAAGGCATCGGCCTTGTTGGTTATGGCCAGAAAGATCCGCTCGTCGAATATAAGAAGCAGTCGTTCGATATGTTCCAGGACATGCTCGACCGCATCGACACCAACACCACCAAATCGCTATTCCACCTCGAGATCGTCAGTCAGGACGAACGCGACGAGCGTGAACGCCTCGAACGCCTCGAAATGCAGCGTGCCCGCAAACAAGCCGCTGGAATGGCCTTCACCGGAGCCATGTCAACCGCCGAAGCCGCCGGAGCCGAGGCCGCAAGACACACGCCGTTTGTGCGGGACCAGCCCAAGGTCAAGCCGAATGAACCGTGCTACTGCGGTTCCGGGAAGAAGTTTAAGAAGTGCCACGGGGCGGGAGCCTAGTGCAGGAGTAGTCGAATGAAATTTATTCGTTCTTCGTTTGTCCAGTTGTCTTTTCTCACCGTTCTTGCTCTGGGAGTCTCAAGTCAAACTCCCAGTAGCGAGGAAGGCCTCAGGGCGTATAGTACTGGAAATTACCTCGAATCGATCAGGCTCTTCAATGAGGTCACGAAACAAAACCCTTCAAATGCCGATGGATGGTATCGGTTGGGACTTTCGTATTTTGCAATTGGAAAACTCAAAGATGCGGCCAAGACGTTAGAGAAAGCGGTGAAACTTCAACCCGCGAATTCAGATCTCCAGGCATTTCTCGCGTATGTTTACGTTTTTGATTGGGATCGACGCTCTGAAAAAATTGCGAAATCCGTATTGCGAGTCAACAAGAGCAATTCTCATGCGAACTTTGTCATGGCTGTCTTGGCACTTCGAGGTCACGAATATGGGGAATCGGTCGATTTCGCGCGCGTGGCGTTGGGTACCGCTTCGTCACTTCGATTCGCACGTCGCGTTAAGTCTCAGGCGTTGGTCGCTCTTTTCGCCTCCGAACCTTATCCGCCAAAGCGATCTCCGGAAGCGAGAATCGCGCTGTTGGACGAGGCTGTATCAGACCTCGAAAAGTATTTGGTAGCCGAGAACAGCAGCTCTGCAAAAGCTGAATTCGAGGATTACTTGGAATCGATACGATTCTTCGCCAACTATTACAGGATACCTGGAAAACTCAATTCCCCTGGAGAAAGGGACGTTCCGGACCCTAATGCGGAAAACCTTCGGATCACAAAAAAGACGGCGCCCGCTTATACCGATTCGGCTCGAAACGCCGGGGTTGAAGGAACTTCGACTTTAATTGTTGAGTTTCGCTCAAATGGGAAGATTGGCCATATCGTCGTCGCGATTCCGCTCGAAGATAGTCTTGATATGGCCGCAATCGAAGCTGCGAAAAAGATCAAGTTCGTTCCCAGATCCAAAAATGGCTTACCGATCTCCGTGGTAAGACGGATCGAGTATGGGTTTGGTATTCGCTGAGATCATGCCGCTCTAAGGATTCCTGAAGTCTCATATTCAGGAAACATAATTATTGTTGGATGAACATTAAAAGCCTTCGCTAGCTGTTCCGCGCGCCGCTTGCCAATATCGATGCGGTCGTTCTCCAAAGCACTCAGATTTGTGGATGAAATGCCGCTTCTAGTCGCAAGTTCTTCCTGCGTCCACTCTTTCAACTCGCGCAGCATACGGATAACTTCGCCGGTGCTCAGCGAGGCGTGTGGCCTTGCTGGGACAAATTCATGAATATTGCTGATCATAACTGCTCCTAATATTTATGCGGTGTAATCGCGAGCACGAACACCGTGATCACATCTCGCTCAATTGTGTAGATAACTCGATACTGTAAGCTCAACCTCAACGAACGCTGCCCAGCCAGTTCGCCCGCAAGCGATTCATCGCGAAACCCTGAAAACTCTCTAAGTTTCTCAGAACCATGACGGGAAACAATGTCTTTCCAAAGTTCATATTTTTTAACTACCTGACTCGGCAGCTTTCGGCAGATCTTTTGAATATCACGATGTTCCTGAATCTGCCACATTATTACATATCATAACCTATCAGAATGAATAGGCCAATTGTTTCTTAGACCCGCCACACACGCATAAAAAAATGGCAAAGCCGGACTCTTCCAGCTTTGCTATTTTTATTGCACTATTGCGCGATTCTACTTTTTCGCCGGCGGGACAGGAGCGGTCTCGGCGGCTTTCTTATCATCTGTTTTACTATCGGCAGCTTTTTTATCGTCGGCCTTGGCGGCCGAGGCGGTAATCGCCGTCACTTGTCCGCTAACCGATTTCCAACCCTCCTTGGTCTTAGCCCAGATCTGTGTGAATCGCATTTGGCCATCGACCGGTTTGCCCATGTTGGTGCCTTTTACGGTTGCTCGGCCGATCAGGATCGCCCCGGTGCCCTCCTGATTGGACCGGACGCTCATTTCGTCGTAAGTGAGCGACTCGATCTTTGAGGTACCCGATTTCATCGACTCGATACGTTGAGCCTTGGAGCTTACTACACCATCCTGACCGATGAACATGTAGTTGTCAGCCCAAAGCTTATCGAGAGCTCCGGTATCGCCCTTCGTAATGGCCGTGACGCCGTCATTGGCCAACTTCTTGATCTCAGTTTCGATGGCTGCCGCATCAGCCGCCGGGGCGGCGGCCGTGTTTGCGGCGTTCGCTGGTTTGTTGCCTGCATTGCCGACATTATTCGCGGCAGGTGCCCCGCAGGATATAAATATTAACGATGCTCCGATAAGCACCGTGATCGAGAAAATTAACTTTTTCATTCCGTTATCTCCAAAGAAGCTTAAGATGCATGCCAACGAGAACCCCCAATCGCTGTGGCACCGAAACACAGCCCCGGCTCGTTCTTATCCAATGAGGTCTGGGAATATGCGCATAGTTATAACCCTATTTGATTTGCCAGTCAATAGCAGAAACGTGCAAGAGACTCTGATCTCATTCGTTCAACCCTTGGACAGAAATTTCTTATCGCACGGCAGAATAGGCGCCGTGCCGGAGGTTGATGATGAAAAAGAGTTTTGCAGTTGGTTTGGTTGTGCTTGTCACTGGTGTTTTTGCGTATTCGCTTTCTACATTTTTCCCGTTTGGATCGGTGAGCAATCCTGATATGGGTGCGGGGAGTGAATTGGCTTTGAAACCGCATAAGACGATGCGGCCGTTTGGGTCGGAAGAGGCTCTTAAGGAGCATTTCAAAAGGATTGCTGATAAGCAGGAGCGTGCCGGCCTCGAGATGACGAAGTCTGCGGGGAATACGACCAACCAGCCGTCGCCTTCGTCGGTGGCAACCGATAGCATGGCCGCCTCCGAATCTAAGGCCGGGCCGGATAAGGACGATGGTATTACTAACAACCAGCACGCGGGAGTCGATGAGGGCGGGATCGTAAAGGTTCATGGCGAAAATCTCGTGATACTTCGCCGAGGCCGTTTGTTTACTGTGAAGGTCGGGTCGAATTCGCTCGCACCTATTTCGTCTGTAAATGCCTACGCTCCGGGCGTAAATCCTAGCAATGACTGGTACGACGAGATGCTCGTGTCGAACAACACGATCGTCGTCATCGGCTACAGCTATGGTCGCGGCGGGACTGAGATCAATCTTTTCGACATCAGCGAACGCGGCGGCCTCGCGTTTCGTTCGAGCTACCATCTAAAATCGAATGACTATTACTCATCGCGAAACTACGCGAGCCGTCTGATCGGCAACAAGCTCGTTTTCTACACGCCGCAGTATCTTGGCTATCACGGCGATCCGACGAAGCAATTCCCTGCTCTGAGAAAGTGGCACAAAGGCGCGACCGAAGGTGAATTCAAAACCGTAGTCTCGGCAACCCGTGTCTATCGCACAGCAAAAAGTGAAGAGTCCGCGAACTCGTCCTCCGCTCTGCACACTGTCACCGTCTGCGATCTTGCTGCGAAAGATATGACCTGCGAAGGCACTGGCGTTCTTGGCTCACCGGGCCGTGTTTTCTACGTTTCGCCAAAATCCGTTTATGTTTGGACTAGCGAATGGAACTACCGCAATGGTTCGAGCAGCTCGGCCTCGATGGTTTACAACATGCCGCTCGACGGTTCGGCGCCGAGTGCCTTGGGCGTCGCGGGTGCTCCGGTCGATCAATTTTCGTTTCTTGAGAGCGATGACAATCATTTGAATGTGCTTGTTCGCTCCGAGGGCAATGGAGAGCAGATGTGGGGTTCGGAGAGGACTGCGGGCGATGTCGCCTTATTCCGCACGTCGCTCGATGCGTTTAATGACGGCAGCGAATCGGCTTCGCGTGAGAGTTATCGCAATTTGCCGAATGTCGAAGGCTATACAATGCAGAATCGCTTCGTCGGTGATCACATTCTCTATGGTGCGGGCAACGGTTGGGGCCGTCAGAAGAATGTTGATGGTGCAAATCTCTACGCGGTGAACTGGAAGGAAGGTGGTACGAGCAGCCTATATCTCAACCATTCCGTTGACCGCATCGAGCAGATGGGCGGCAACGCAGTTGTCGTCGGCACGAACGGTCAGGACCTATATTTTTCGCCAATTGAACTCAGCCGAATGCCGGTGGTTTGGCCGAGTTACGTTCGTAAAAACGCTTCGCAAGGTGAGCTGCGCAGCCACGGATTCTTCTACAAACCCGACGGCAAAGACAGCGGCCTGGCGGGCTTGCCGATAGCCCGCGAGGGCCGTCCCGGATATAAACATCTCACCGAAGATTCCGCCGCCGTGCTCTTTATCCGCAACAAGGATATGAACCTCAGCCAGATCGGCGAGCTGGAGGCCAAAAACACCTCAACCGCCGATAACTGCAAAGCCTCATGCATCGACTGGTACGGCAACGCCCGCCCGATCTTCCTACGCGGCCGCGTGTTTGCCCTGCTAGGCTACGAGATCATCGAGGGTCGGCTGGACGACGCCCGAATGCGCGAAGTGAGGCGAGTCAACTATTCGCCCCGCAATTATCTACCAAGATATTCGGGCGAGGAAGATACCGAGGAATAGCGAAAGTAGTTGAATGCGATCAACCAAAGGCGGCTTCGGCCGCCTTTCTTTGTCGAGAACGGAAATTTCTTATATTTATATAAGTTATGGTAAGTTACAAACACAAATTTAGTGGGGTGTCCGGACAAGCACATCAACTACTAAGGTCTGACGTGCGGTTGGAGTCCGGGCAAATCCAGAGGCAATCTGACCGGAAAACCTTCTGCAAATGACCCAGTTAAAACGGGACAGGCGACCGGATCTCTACTCAAAGGGCCGAGCCTGATCGCGAGTCAACCGATCTTCCCGACACCCTACCAACCTATGGGATTTGTAACCCTAACATGGGACGGCGGGGCTGACCATCCTAACGCAGACCTATGGGTAAAGTATAGCGGCAGCCTAGAACGAGTTCTTTTAATGAAACAACCGAAAGGCGGCATGCAGGCCCCCGTTCAACGGGGTCAAGTGTATTCATACGTCTTGATGGATGGCCGCACGGTTTTGGCTACGACTACCTTCGTCGCGCAATAGTCTTGTGTTGTGTCTGAGCCTATAGGCATGATTCAAAGGGAGAAATGAAAATGAAAATTAGACGAAAACTTCATGGGTTGGAGGAGAAAAAATACGTCAAGGTTGGACGGGTGAACTTGTCGGCCCGGCACCTGATGCCGGGTATGATCGCAATTTCGCTCGCGGTTTCCGATTCGCCAAATTTGGCGGAAAAGGTATGTTCTTGTCGTTCGAAATGACCTACAGCTATATCATAGAGAAGGTCGAGGGTTGCCGAGCCGCCAATACTAACTTCTAAACTCTGTGGAATTAGGCTGACACAGCAGAGTTTGTGCCAAAGATGGACTTCATTTTTACAACCGCCCGTTCGAGATTTTCCCTCGACGTCGCATACGAGAAACGCAAGAATCCATCCGCTCCAAATCCGTCTCCGTCGGTAACGACGATGTAAGCGTCTTTTAATAACTTATCCGCAACGTCGGCAGATGTCTTGAATTCACCACCGAGCAGACCGCGAATGTCGACAAACGCGTAAAACGCACCTTCGGGCATAGCGACGCGAAATCCGTTGATTTCATTCAGCGCCGGGACGAACCAATTTTTACGCCGCTCATACTCGGCGGTCATTGCCTTTACAGCGTCGAGCGTTTGCTCGATATCCTCCATCGCGCGGGCACATGCGTACTGAACGAAGGATGTCGGGTGCGTTGCCGAGTGGCTCTGAAGTTTGACCATCGCCTTGGTCCACTCGGGACACGCGATCGTGTAGCCGCTGCGCCAGCCAGTCATCGCATACGTTTTGGAAAAACTGCCAGCGACGCAAACAAATTTTCGCAGCTCCGCCGGAAGAGAAGCCGACGTAAAAGGTTCAGCCGGCGGATATGCGAAAAAGAGATAACATTCGTCGGTAAGCACGTAAACACCGCGTGCGGCACAAATCTCGACGATCCGACGCATTTCCGATGGCGAGATTACTCGGCCCGACGGATTATTTGGTGAATTGACGATGAGCAGCTTCGTTCGAACCGTGATCGATTCCTCGACCTGTTCCGCCGTCAGGACGAAATCTGTCTCTTCCGTCTCGATAAAAACGCTGTTCGCACGACAGAAAGTGACGATTTCCGGAAACGTTACCCAATACGGCTTTGGTATCAGAACGTCATCGCCCGGATTGAGGATCGAGGCTGCGGCATTGAACAACGCCTGCTTTCCGCCGCACGAAGCCGCAATCTCGTTGATGCTGATCTCGGCATTAAATCTGGCGGAGTAGAAATCGATGATCGCCTTGCGAAACTGAGCAAGTCCGGCCGTAGCGGTGTATTTAGTTAGTCCTTTTTCGAGGCCTTCCCAAGCGTACTGTTTAATAAATTCGGGCGTGTCGAAATCCGGTTCGCCGACCGACAGGTCGATCACGTCGATGCCCTGCGCACGCATATCTGCGGCGGCTTGTGCCGCGATCAGCGTCGAAGAGCCCTTCATCGCGGCCACGTGTTTTGAAACGGGGAAAATCATAAGAAGGATTTTAACGCAGAGATCGCGAAGAACGCAGAGGCGAAATGGACATATTTATTTGATGGCACGCTATGACAATTTCTGTATTTTTCCCAGCGTGCTCGGCGGTCTCCGCGTTAAATCATTTGCCTAGTTTTGAACGCATTCGCTTTTCCACAATGTTCGGGATCAATCCCTCGACGCGGCCGCCTAGTTCGAAGACTTGCTTCATCAGCGTCGAAGACAGATAGCTGTATTCTTCACCGGCCATCAGGAATACGGTCTCAATAGTCGGTTCGAGGCGGCGGTTCATCA
>JANNWQ010000388.1:0-11395 GCA_031408595.1 Acidobacteriota bacterium
ACGAATTTGACGACAGCGACATCGCCCTCGATAGTGACGCTGCGATTCTCAGCGACCACATTAAGAAGATTTTTGAAACTTCGACCGCGATCTGCCAGCCATGCGCTATAGCCCATTTCCTGACTACCTTTACCCTGTATCGTCTTCTTCCCTCGAAAAGTAGGTGAGTAGAGCGGTCGATAGGATGAAAAGTCTCGCCTGTTTTGGGCTGCTTCCCACTTATCGATGACCGACGCGGCATCGGTGCTGGTGATTTGAGACAAAGATTCAGCAACAACAGAATCAACTGGTGGTGGTACACTTTGTGCAGTTGCAGCTGGGGTTGCGGTCTTTCCCTCATTCCGGGTATCCGGCGCTTTTTTGCCTTCCGCAGGGACGGCAATTTGCTGCGAAGTGGCCAGATACCACGCCAGAGCACCGAGCACTACGACGAGCACACCGAGGCCGCCGAGCACCGCATAAACAACGGGTGAACGAGCTTCCGCCGCTCGTTGAGCTCCGGTCGACACCGGCGAAATCACCTGTGTTGGCGCGTAACTTCCATCGGTCACAACATCCAACCGCGTTCCGTCGTGCAAACAGAAATCATTTTCATCGGAAAAAACCTGTCCACACGTCGTGCATTTTTTCATGTTAGTTTTTATTTCTACAACTCCAGTTCCGATTAGCGCCGCAATCTAAAATTTCCATTCTTACTCACTCCGCTGAGCACATCACCGTTTTCTGAAAGCGACAAATTATACTGGTCATAGATCACCAGATTATTCGGGTCGTCTTTTCGTATCCCTTTGATTTTCATCAGTCGCGTCACGCCGTCATAGGTGCCGCGAACATATTCAGTCGCTGAAAGGCCGGTTTTGTATGATTTCGCCGGATTGCTGCTTCGCTGAAGGGTCCATACGATCTGCCCGGTGACGGCCCCGTTGACTTCAGTAAACGACGCCGTCGCCGTAAATGCCGAAGATCTGCCTGACCAATCACCCGACCAGTTTCCAGATGGTGTGATATTCAGGTTTGATATCTGAGGAGCGACCGGTGGTGGCGGAATTGCCGATGTGGCCGGGTTTGCCGTAGGCGTCGCCACACTTGCTACGGTATTCACCGGAGTATTCGAGCCGTCAGCTTTACCGCTTCCAGTGTCTCGCAGCAAAAATGCATACGCGGCAATACCGACCAATGCCGTGGCCAGAACGCCGATGACGAGATAAAGCATATTCGATGAACCAGTCGACGGGCCTGGTGCCGCGTGATTGAATGGCTGTGCAGTCGAGGCCGGAGTGTTCACAATAAGGGTCGGCTGCGACGTATTGTCTGAAATCAAAGGCGTTCCGTCGTTAAGACAAAAATCGTTGTCATCGGAAAAGATCTGGTTACAATTTGGGCATTTTTTCATAACTATTCAAATCTGATCTGACCGGAGTGAATGTAACCCCGGCCTCCACATACATTTGTTATGTACCAAATTCCATTGTTGTCGGCCACGCCGGACGAACCTTGAACAAAGAAAGGCCGGCTTGTCGTAATTTTGCAGAGAACGGGATCGCGAGAGCTCGGCCCCCTTCGCACATTTGTCGTCGGTCGCGGTACATACACTTCCGTGCTGCCCGAAGTGTCAAACACTGGCGAAGGTACGGGCGTCGTTACTCTCACCGGTGTTTGTATAGGCGTTGCAAATGGCGTCTGGTTCACCGTTGGCGTTGCGGTTGTCTTTTCGGTATTCGAATTTGTTTGCTTACCTGCCGTGTCGATTTCCCGAGACATAAAATAGGCAACACCGAACCCAACGGCGGCCATTGCGAGGATCAAAATAATTCCGAAGGTTAGAAACTGGCTTCCTCCGGATTTGCCGGTCGGGCGCTGGTCATAGACTGGTGCTGCTGGTCTATTTACAACAACGGTCGGCTGGCTGTTGTATTCGGCGACCAGACGAGTTCCATCATTCAGACAAAAGTCATTTTCGTCACCGAATGCATGGCCGCAATTTGGACAGTTTTTCATAAATTCATCTCGCCGCGTTGATCGTTGCGTTCCATTTCCCGCCGTTTTTGGCGGAGCCTGATAGGCGGCTTTCATCAGAGGAGAGTGTCAGGCGGTATTGGTCGAGCATTACAAGGACGCCGTTCGGGTCGTCCTTGCGATAGCCTTGCAACGAAAGCTTTCGCGAAACGGGATCGAAAGTGCCGTTGACGTATTCGACCGCCGACATGCCGATCTTGCTCATTTTTTCGGGCCTGTTTGTTCGACGGAGCGTCCAGTCGATCTGTCCGCTGACTCGCCCGTTTCCGTCGTCATTCAGATTGAAAACGACATCGAGATACGCACCCGAGGGTGACGACCAGCTACCGCTCCAGCGTCCGGTCGCGGTCGGACGGCTTGGCATAGGCGCATTGGCTGCAGGTGGAACCGCTGCATTTACGGCGTTTGCCATGCCGGGCGTCTCCGATTGCGTATTAGCCCTTGTTGTGGAGACAGTCTGGAATTTGTCACTATCATCGCCCGGGCGAAAAACGATATAGCTCGTCATGCCGCCGATCACCAGCAGGAGAACGCCGACAAAAGCATAGAGAATCCCCTTATTAGAATTCGCTGTCGTGACCGGGGCGGGCGTCAAAAAAACCTGGGTCGGCTGATCGCCCGTTCCGCGAGCAGGTGTGTGTGCGGGCAACACGAGAATACTGCCATCATCGAGACAGAACGAATTATCGTCGCTAAAGTGTTGCCCGCATCGGGGACACGTTTTCATATCGAAATTCTATCTCCTTCTAAGTGAGATCGAACGAGAGCGATCGCCGCCGGGCTTTGCCCAACTGCCGTTGATCGTACCGTCCGAGTGCAGCCAGCCGCGATAAACACCCGTCACCACACCGATGTCGCTCGTTTCGTCCATCGAAAAACTTCCGTCGTCGTCAATGTAACCATTTACGTATATGTCAGCCGAATTGCCATACGGCCTGACCGTACCGGTGAGCGTCGTACCGCTCCGTCGCAGATCCATCTCGACGCCATTGTCACCGACGTTCCCGACATACGTCTCTGAAAACTGCCGTGCCGACGGACGCGGTGGCGCGTACCGTGGCGGCAGCGGAGCGTTCGCGGCGGTGTTGGCTGCGTTCGCCATCGCGTTTGCAGCATTTGCCACCGCATTCGCGGCGGATTGGGCAGCATTGGCGGAGTTTTGCACAGAATTAGTAGTCGCCGGCGGAACATTTGAAGGAGCGTTTCCGCTGGCGGTCCGCTGCGGTTCGATCGGTTGGTCGCGAGACATTTGGTAAAAGAGGATCGCTCCGCCCATCAGCGCGGTCGCAGCAAGTGCGCCGGTAAAAGCATACATCCAGGCCGGTGTGCCGTTGCCGGTACTCGAACGTGGAGTTTGTACCACCTGCGTTGGCACCTCGTAGCGAGGTTCGTCATCCCAGCTGATTACGACGCGCCCCGCATCAGCAGCACTGTGGACGGTAAGCGTAGCTCCATCGTTTGGACAAAATACGTCGTCGGGAGGAAAAACCGTGTGGCAGGCCGGACACTGATTCATCGTTGTGAAAAGCGGTTCGATGACGTCTCACACGACGTCAGTAGCTTTTGTTATGTAAAGATTAACTACGAGATGATAGCTTAAATCTGCCGCCGACTCAATCTATTTATGCATTGAGAATCAAGACGGTTCGCCAAAATCGTGCGGTCGTGTTTTGACACTTGGGCGATGATTATCTATCTTCGTCTGCATACACAGAGTCAGTAAAATTGTCATCTCATTGTGTCTGCTGCTGCAGGCCTGTTCGAGCGGTGAAGTTCCGGTCGTTCAACTGCCAACGACAGACGTACGCGTTATTCCTAAACCAATTTCCGTAAAGAGATTTGAGGGGAGTTTTACGATCAGCGGGGAAACAAAGCTCGTTGCCTCTGACGACTCCGCCAAGCGGGCAGCGGCTCTCTTGAATGATGAGCTAACACTCTCGCATCAAATAGCCCTGCAGGGCGCAGAAAGTCCCGACGCCGCGGGATCTATCGTGTTAAAAATACGCCCCTCAGAAAAGGCTGATACTGACGAGTCTTACGATCTCAAAGTCTCATCCGAGCGAATCGAATTGGTTGGCACCGAGAAAGGCCTTTTTCATGCGGTACAAACTTTGCTTCAATTGATCGAGCCTGACAGGCAACAATCGGCCGAGGTGCCGGTCGTCGAGATATCAGATTCGCCGCGGTTCAAGTATCGCGGAATGCACCTCGATTCCGCACGGCATTTTATGCCGGTCGAATTCGTTAAGAAATACATTCGTCTGATCGCTCGTTACAAATTCAACTATTTTCACTGGCATTTGACCGACGATCAGGGATGGCGCGTCGAGATCAGGAAGTATCCAGCCCTGACGGAGAGAGGCTCAAAACGCCGTGAAACAGCTGTCGGGAAAAACTTTCAGCCCCGGCCCTACGTCGGAGACGGCGTCGAGCACGAGGGCTTTTATTCGCAGGATCAGATTCGCGACATCATCGCATACGCCGCCGCTCACGGCGTAACGATCATTCCCGAGATCGACGTTCCGGGGCACACATCGGCGGCACTTGCCGCACATCCCGAGTTCGGATGTAAGCCCAAGTCGGGCTACAAAGTCCAAACTATGTGGGGCGGTTTCGCCGATATTCTATGCCCTACGGACGCGACGATCGAGTTTGTGACCAATGTCCTCACCGAGATCAATGAGTTGTTTCAGAATCCGCCTTACATTCATATCGGCGGCGACGAAGTTGACCTCTCGCATTGGAAGGACTCGGCGTATGTACAGGAACTGAAACGTGGTAAAAATCTGGCGTCAGAAAATGAGGTTAAGGGCTGGTTTATGCAGCGAATAAGCGAGAATGCCCGTGCTCTGGGCGTACGAACGATCATCTGGGACGATATGTTGGGTTCGGGTATCGACCGCGATTCCCCGATCATGGTGTGGCAAGAGGCCGAGCGCGCAAGCGCCGCGCTTTCATCCGGGCACGAGGTCATTATGGCGCCTTGGAAAAGTGTCTATTTCGACCATCCCCAGAGCGATTCCGGAACCGAACCTCTCAGCCTCGGCGCTCGGGTCACGTTAGATAATGCTTATCTGTTTGATCCGATTCCCTCCGGAGCAGATGAAAGTGGTTTTGCGAACGTGATCGGCGGACAGGGATGCATTTGGACCGAGTTCATCAAGACTACGGACCATGTCGAGTATATGATGTTTCCGCGAACCATCGCCCTTGCCGAAGCGCTTTGGACCCGACGATCCTCAAAGAACATTGGCGATTTCAAGATGCGTCTGGCAAGGGAATTCTTACGCCTTGAGAGCGAGAAACTAAACTATCGCCTGCCCGAACCGTATGGAATGCAGGACCGGACTTTTGCTCCTACAGAGAAGGCGATCATAAATCTATCGTCACCTATATCAAATGGAAAGATCTATTATACGGAAAACGGTGAGCCTCCAACTCGCGCGTCCATACCGTATCGAGGGCCTTTCGTCCTGAAGGATCTGTCTCCCGGAACCTCCGTGACGATCAAAGCGATCGTAGTTTCGTCATCCGATCGGCAGAGCGCCGTCGGTACATGCACCTACACCCGCCTTTCTGATCCGCGTCCGGCCCCGGTTCAAAGGCGACCTAGTATCCCGCCGACATCACCCACCAGACCACTGCGGTAAAGATGTAGATACTTGCCAAGATCGAGCCGAGGAGCAGAGCGATCAGCAGAAACATCAATCCGAAAACAAAGACATAATCGCTCGTCGTGCCTTTGCCGTGCCCGGCGGCACGCGTTCGGATGAGGTCCATGTTCTGCTTATTGGCCTTCCACACAAAATCGAACGCGTCGCCGATAAATGGTATCGTCCCAACCACATAATCGAGTCCGATATTGAACGCCATCCGCAGCAGCGTGATCTTAGGCACACCATACCGTACACCCGCAACCAAAATATAAAACGCGGGGAAAACCGTCAGCGTATCACCCACATTCGGTATCAGCCCGATCAAAGAATCCAACCCAAACCGCCACCCCGTCCCAGGCACACGAAAAAGCCCGTCCAGGTAAAACGATAGGTCTTCGAGGCCTTTCTCGGTCTCGATCTGTTTGTGTTTTTCCTCAAACTCGTTCATCTAATAGATCGCCGTATAGACGTTAACTTTCCAACCGCGTGTATCATTTTTGAGAAAAAATCGCACTTCCTCTTCCCATTCGTAATTATCCCTCGTAACCCAGTAGAGAACAGAAGCCTCGTTTCCATCGTTTTGCCAATCCCCGATGCGCCATGATTTTACTTGGTACTTTTTCTCGGCCTCGATTATATGATTTCGGCTATCTTCGTTTCGATTGGAAAGAAGAGGATACAGAACCCCGGTCTCACCATTTCGTAGCTGGTTGAGAATTGCTTCTGGTTCGCGTTCGATGTCGCTTTCTCGAAATGGATTCAATATGCATCGTGTTCGGGGACGTATACTCTCATCGAGCTTTGAAGCATACAATGGGACGACCGCTGTTAATATACAACCACGCTACCGTCGCGCTTGTACCGATTAGCGAAGCCCCAATGAAAATTAAAAGGAATCTACGCATATTCGTTCTGACTATTGGCCCCGATTTTCACGCGAGTCAAATCATCCCCATTCCCATGCTCTCCGTGGCTGACTATCTTCCAACAATCCGCACAGTCAGAATTCTATCCCCACGAACAATACTATCTACGACCTTCATATCCCTTTCGTTCACGTGGCCGAAGACGGTGTAGCCGCCGTCGAGGTGTGGTTGTGGGCTGTGGGTGACGAACCATTGTGAGCCGCCGGTGTCTTTGCCGGAGAGGGCCATGCCGACGGAGCCGCGCTCGTATTCGAGCATATTTACCTCACAGCGGATCGAAAGCCCCGGGCCGCCTGAGCCTGTGCCGGTCGGATCTCCGTCCTGCATTACAAAGTTAGCAACGACGCGATGCACCTCGGCTCCGTTAAAGTAGCCAACGCGTGCAAGGCGGACAAAATTATCGACCGTCAGCGGAGCTTCCTCCGGGTTAAAGTCGATCGTGAATGTTCCCTTCTGCGTGGTAAAAACAGCCTTCACCGTGCCATTCTTCCGTGACAATGCCCGTCGATAATCGGCATCCGTGCTAATCATCTGTCCCAAACGCGTTTGGCTAACCGGTGAGTACGGCTTCACCTTGTCATTGCCCTTTGCCCTTGCACTTTCGAGCGCCGAAGCGATTCCTGGAAACCCTTTTTGGAGTTCGGCATCGGCGAGCATACGAAATGCTCGCTGACGAACGAGATAATTCGGCGAGTCGAGCGCAGTCAGCAATGTGCCGACCGCTTCGCGTTTGTTCAGCCGAAAGAGTGCAGCCATGATGCCGAGCTGAGCATCGTCGGAACGTGTGTCCATGATAAACGAGCGGCTGAATGCAGATTTGAGGGCCGCGATGTTATCAGCCGAGGCAGCCTGAGCACCGATCAATTCTGCGGCGGTCGCGCGTACGTTGACATCGTCGTTCATCAACATATTTCGCAGGATCTCATTCAAATTGTCGGGCTTAAACGCCGCATTTGCCCGCTGCAGATCGGGAATTGCCTTAAGCATTTCGCTCTGATAGCGCGGCTTGACGTCGGTGGTCATTCCGTTGATGTAACGCGTCAGCGTTTCGGCGGCACGCAGTTTCAGATCTTTGTCCGTCGATGTCGCGTAGGTGCCGAGGCCCTGTGCGTAGGCCGACGCAACGCGGCGATCAGCGTATCCGAAATCAGCGGGCAGACGCGCGTCAATATAAGCTTTTGGAGCAACCCGTGCGAGAGCGATCTCGGTCTCGGCGGATGAAAATCCGTCCTCCATCCGGAGCATATTCAGAAACACTACGACGCGTTGATTCTCAGTGTTCGGAAAAAGCTGGCTGAGTGCCGTCGCGAGTTCGAGTAGCTCGGTCTTCTCGGCAGGATGTGCTGCCTTCGAACGCTTGTGTGCGGCTAGTAGCTTGTCGCCATGCTGGATCAGACGGCCCATCACCGAAGTGTCTTTCATCCCGCCGAGCGAACGCATAGCTGACACACGAACACGGGAATCCACATCATTCGTCGCCGCATCGACCCGCAAAGCCAGAGCGACCTTGTCCTCGGCAGCACCTAGCACACGAGCCGCACCCGCTCGTACGACCGCGTCCGTGTCGTTCTTTAGCAGATGCCTGACATCGGGCAGGCCCTGTTTTGAGCGAAGCCTCGACAGCGTGTTGAGAGCATCCATCCGAATTCGCGCGTCCGTGTCGCCGAGAAGTTTGGCCACAACGTTCTCGATGCCCGGCGGCCTAGCCCTGAGAGCAGCGGTCAGCCCGAGCAGCGTCGTCAGCCGGTCGCGATTGATATCCATCGCGGCCTGTTCGCCCAGCCGGTCGAAAATGAATGTCTGAAGGGCGCCCGTTAACGCCCCTCTCGGGTTCGCCGCCGCGATCTTCCCCGCAGCCTCAAGCCGCCGCGCCATCACTGCAGGCCCTGATATCTCGACGCCATCGGGCGATAGGATCGCCCCCGATCCCTTCTCGGATTCGATCTCACCTATCGCAAACACCGCTATTGCTCGAACCTCGAGCGACTTGTCATTCATCAGTTTGCCTAAGGCTTCGATCGCTTTGTCATCCCCGATCCGCCCAGCGGCAAGCGCCGCCCGGGCACGAATCTTCGGGTTAGCATCTGTCAGCAAAGCCATCACCGGCCCCACATCACGAGCGTCCTCGGCCTTTGCGATTGAGATATGCACATTTAACGGAATCTGTGCAGGAATGGCGGCAACAGCTACTAGAAGTAGAAGGATCGATACAAGTGATTTTCGCTTCATTTGGTTTAGGAGTTTAGCAGAATCTGCGGCTTTGCCGCTATGGTGAGCGGAAAGGCTTGCCTTTCCGGCAGGCCCACTTTAGGTGCCGAGGCTATGGCTCGCGTTCGAGCACTGGAGGCAAAGCCTTGTGAGTAAACCCGAGCTCGCCGTTGAGGCGAGCCTCACCGCTCACCATGAGGGCAAGCCCTGGGATTTGCTCCTTGACCGCTATGGTGACCGAAAGTCTGGTATTTTTCCATTACCCTCCCGCCTCGACGATCTCGTAGCTGGTCGTGATCGGCGCCGTCGGGCGAACGGTCGCGGCGACCGAGCAATATGTTGTGTCGGAGAGTTTTATAGCATCGGCTACGGCCTTTTCCGAAACGCCGCGTCCGTGCACGATATGGTTGATGTGAAACGCGGTGAATTTGCGCGGGTGGTCCTCGGCTCGTGTGCCGGTTATCTCGACGTTGTAACTTGTCACGTCCTGACGTTTCTTTTCCAGTATGGATTGCACGTCAAACGCCGTACACGCTGCGACCGAGACCAGAAGCATCTCGAGCGGTGTCGGAGCGGCGTGCCTATCTCCTTTAGAATCCATCAGTTGAGGAATGCCGCTCGGGGTTGTGCCGATAAAGTATCCGTCGCCTGCGTAGGTAACACTAGCTTTGTATTCGTTGGTTGACATAAACTTGTTCTGATCTGAAGTGATTTTACCACAGCGTTCCACGTGTTCCATGTGTTCCACCTTCTCCACCATGGAACGGATGGAACAACCATTGGCACAAAAAATGCTTCATAATGCGCGTAGGGCAAGTGTGCCCGATTTCGGATATTCAGGATGGCAAATATGAGGGATACGAAAAAGTTTATTACCGGAATAGCGTTTGTTGTGGCTTTCCTGATGGGTACGGCGGGAATTGCCGAGGCCCAGCGAAGGGATGAGCGGGAGATCCGTGACTCGGTTCGCGCACTTGCGTCGAAGCTGGACGATTTCGAGTCGAATCTGCGTTACCAAATGCAGAGTTCGTCGGCGAATACCCGCAATCTGAGCGACGCGCAAGGGCTCATTCGCGGTGTGCGTGATGCGATCAGACGTTTTCAGGAGAATTTCGACCGCAAACGTGATAATCGCACCGATGTATCCGGGATCGTCTCTGCCGCCCGCCGTGTCGAAGATTTTCTCGAGACCTATCCTCAAAATCGGCGCGTTGAGGACGACTGGCGTGCGGCACGCATGCAGCTCGACCGCCTCAGTTCAAATTACGGGATATCGAACGCTTGGAATCCGGACGACGCCGCTGACCCACAGATGGTTAAGGATTATCCCGACAATCAACCTAATGCCGGCCGTACTCTTCGCGTAGGCCTGTCCGGCCATTACGACCTGGATCGAGAACGTAGCGACAAAGTAGATGATGTTCTTGCAGACACTAACGTGTCGGGCAGCCAGCGAGATGACCTTCGAGAAAAGTTGACCGCTCCGGAGCAGATCGCGATCGAGATTCGTGGGTCACAGATCACTATCGCGACCTCGAACTCGTCGCCAGTGACCTTTACAGCGGACGGCCGCGATAAGATCGAAAAGGACGCCAGCGGCCGCGATGTTCGCCTACGTGGCACACTCACTGGTGAAAAGTTGGTGGTCTCGTCCTTCGGCGGCGAAACCGATTATACGATCACGTTCATCTCTATCAGCGATGGACGCGGGATTAACGTTTCGCGGCGGATAACGACCGACTATTTAAGGCAAACAGTCTTTGCAGAGAGCGTTTATAACAAGTCGGATATTGATTCTGGCCTTCTAAATAGCTCGGGAGGAGCTAGTGATCCGAATGGCGGCTATTCGGATAACGACAATTCGACAGGCATTTCAAACGGCGGCACCGGATCGACCGCCGGGAATAACAACGGCCGTGGCCAAGCTCCAACTACCGTCACCGCAAAGCCCGGCAATTACGTCGTGCCAAACGGCATTCAGCTCACTGGCACACTCGACAACGAGATCAACACAAAGGTGTCGCAGAACAATGATCGTTTTCGTCTGACCGTGACCTCGCCGGACGAATATCGCGGGGCTGTGATCGAGGGGTACGTGTCGAACATTAAGAAGACGGGAAAGATTACGGGACAGTCTGGTGTGACGTTCAACTTTGAGCGTATCGTGTTGCGAAATGGCTCACGTTACGACTTTGCCGGCACCCTTAGCGACATCCGCGACGCTAGTGGCAACACGGTCAAGATCGATAACGAAGGCACGGTCAGCGGCGGTAATAAAACGACGCAAACCGTAAAACGCAGCGGTATCGGTGCGGGTATCGGAGCGATCATCGGTGCTATCGCGGGCGGCGGGAAGGGCGCAGCGATCGGTGCTGTGATCGGCGGCGGAGCCGGAGCGGGATCCGTCATCGTACGTGGCGAAGATGACGTTCGGATTATACAAGGCTCGACGATCTCGGTGGCGTCCTCGTCACCGATGAATATCGGACCTAGATAGACAGCCTTCCAACTCTACGAGAAGGAAAACCTTCTTAGGGCGAGCATGTTTGCTTGCCCTTCTTTTTTCTTAGAATTGCCACTAGCTTTAGC
>JANNWQ010000389.1:0-2511 GCA_031408595.1 Acidobacteriota bacterium
CGAAGGGTAACTGCGGCCCTACGAGCGCACGGAACGCGTCGGAGTCCCGCCGCGTGCACCAGTCCGCCCAGGGCTCCGGAGTCGAATCGTCCATCTACCCCTATCGTGTCTGTTTACCGCGTCCCGCAGGCGGCGCGAGGGCGGGCGCGTTTCGGGCGGCCCGGTCGGCGCAGGCCGATGCCTTCCGGCAGTCGAGGGGGTGGGGCCGGCAGTCCTTGGCGGATCTCGAGGACGCGCGGCTTCGGCGCGCAGAGCGCGGCGATGAGGATCGTGACGACGTCGACCGCGTTTTGAGCGCAGGTGCGGTGGATCGACGTCAACACGTCGTGCGTGTGCGCCCCGCGCTGGCTGCGATGGCCGCCTGACACCTTGCGAAAGAGGACGGCCGGGCGCGTCGCGTGGTCGGCGGGCCAGCTCGTCGCCTCGACGCCGTCGTGACGCAGGAACGTGAAGAGCTCGTCGCGGTGTCGTTCGACGTGAGCCTGGAAGCTCCGGTTGCCTTCGTGGGTGATGTTCGCATCGAGGAGCCGGTCGAGTCGGCTCTCGAGATGTCCGAGCGCGACCGCGCGCCCGTGGCGCGATACTTCGCCCGCCTCGTACCGGTCCCGCAGGCCGAGGCCGTCCCCGAGGAGGAGCTTGACGGCCCGAGGGAATCGCACGGCGCCTCGCGTGGCCGTCTCGAGCAGTTCGTCGGCTCGCCGAATGTAGTGAGCGAGGCACTGCTGGTGGATCGCGAACGTGAGCTTGTCGTACGGGGACCACCCATCGTGGACGACGATCCCGGCGAAGTCGAGGCCGAGGATCTCCGCGATCACGTCCGTCCCTCGGCTCATGCGCTGCGCGTACACGGTGATCCGGAGCGTGACGAACACCCAGAGCCAGCCCCGCAGACCCGACACCCGCATGCTCGTCTCGTCGGGGTAGACGACGGCGCTCTGGCGCAGCTCGAGGAGGAACCCCTGGTAGGTCGGCTCGCACTTGCCGGCCGTGCGGTGGAGCGCGCGGGCGAGTCCGCCGCAGGAGAATCGAAGCTGGAACGCCGCCACGAAGAACGCCGTCACCTTCCCGTACGGCATGCCGCCCACCTTGTTGAGGTAGGCGGCCAAGGCGAGCGCGTTGGGGCCCAACTGCGACGCCGCCGCCCCCAGCGCGTCGGACGTCTGCAGCGGGTGACGTCCCTGCGCCCGCTTGCCGCAGCATGCGCAAGCGCCGACATGGACGTCAAAGCGACGCACGATCGGCCGGGCCCGGGGAATCTCGGTCTGGAACTGCGAGGCGACCCGCTCCTCGACGACCTTGCCACCGCAGTCGGGGCAGGCAACGGGCAGCGGCGCGTCGTGGACCTCGTCGACGTGATCGGGGACGGGGCGGAAGGCAGACGGCCCGTGAGCCGCTCCGGCCTTACGCCCCGGACGTTTTGGGCTCGGGTTCGGATCCCCCGTGGAGAAAGGCGCGGCCTGACGCTTCCCCGCGCGACGGGCCTCCTCGAGGAGCGCCGTCAGCCGCGCAACCTGGGTCCGCAGATCCCCGTTCTCCCGATCCAGCCGCTTCACGATCCCGCACAGCTCGTCGTAGGTCGGCCGTGATGCCGGGGGTTGGCTCACACCCTCAACAGATCGGCTCTGCCGCCGTCGTCATTCACCCCGGTAAACAGACACGTCTGCGCTTCCTTCGACGGTTCCTCGGCCTTCTTCTTCTCGTACTTCCTCTTCGTCTCCTCGATCTCATCGCGCGCCCCGATCGCCCGCCTGACGCGTTCCTCGCGCTCCCGCGCCGCTCGCGCTCTCGCAGCCGCCTGCCGCACCGTCGTCGCGCCGGGGTCCTCCAAGAGCTCTCGCTTCAACGCATCGACCTGTTCCTTCGCCTGGCGATGGCACTCCTCGAGCTTCTCCTTGCCGCGGAACGAGCCCGTCCCCGCGCTCGCCCGCACTTTGATCCCGTCCTGCGACACGCGCTCCAAGTCGACGATCCCCTCGTCCATCAAGGCCGCCACGCTCTGCGTCAACAGCACGTCGAGCCGGTCGCCGTGCGCCGTCCGGAAGTCCGAGATCGTGTGGTGGTTGACCGGGACGCCACCGCAGATCCAGCGGTAGGCGTCGTGAGCAGTGCAGAGCTTCGCAAGAGCCCGGGCGCTCCCGACGCCCTCGGCCGTCGCGTACAGCCACAGCGCCATCAGGATCGCGGGGTCGATCGGCGGTCGCCCCGCCGCGTTCTCGACCGAGCGGATGCGGCCGTAGAAGGGTTGGAGGTCGAGGCTCTCCACGAAGGCCCAAACGAGGCGAACGCGGTGCTCGGCGCCGACGAGAGAGTCGAGATCCCCAGACACCCATTCCCCTTGCGTACGCACCGGGGCCTGAAAGCGAGGGCGGCCCCCGGGAGGCGGCTTGGACTCCGATTTGGGCGTGGGTTCAGAGCCGGGGAAGAGCGCGTCCTGGTTCATCCACGTAGGATCCCCCGGAGAGTGACTGGATCGAAAAACCAACTTTCGATTTATTCACACGCTCTCAGACA
>JANNWQ010000390.1:0-10088 GCA_031408595.1 Acidobacteriota bacterium
GATAAACAACAACATCGCCCCGAGCAATGCCCCGACCGATTCAGGGAGGCGGCTGTTGAGCACCTTATATTGCTGACTCTGTTCGCCTAGGATGAGCGCGATAATTCCCGGGACGATCCAAAAAGCTACAGTTACCGCAAAGGCGATAGCAACCGAACGCTGCCCGCGTGTCCACGGGCCAAGCTTTTTGCGTTCGGCCGCTATCATTTCCCCGCTGCCCTCGATCACCTTGACGCCCGCCGGAGCAAGCAAATTCAGATAGAACCAAAGGAATAGAAAGAGAACGATAACGATCGGCACGCCGATCAGCATCCATTTGAAAAACGAAATATCAGTTCCGGCCAGGCTACGAATAAAACCAATACCAATGACATTAGGCGGAGTCCCGATCGGGGTCGCGACTCCGCCGATCGATGCCGAGAATGACGTCATCAGCATCAGAGCGGTCGCGTAACCAGGGTTTATCGTGATGCCCGTCTCTTTTTCCTGCCTCTTCAGAAAAGCGATGATCGACAGGCCGATGGCAAACATCATCGCAGTGGTCGCCGTGTTCGACATCCAGCCCGACATAAACGCCGTGACTGCGCCAAATGCAAATAATATCCGCGACGGACGCCCGCCAATAATTTTCAGAGATAGAACGGTGAAAGCTACGCGCTTGTCCAGATTCCTGACAAACAAGGCTCTTGCCAGAATGAACGAACCGATAAAGAGAAAGATCAGCGGATCGGCAAACGGAGCAAAGACAGTCTTAGCATCGGCGACCTGCAGGACAACAGCCGCAGCCGCTCCTAGCAACGCTGTCGCCGTCATCGGCAAAGTTTCACACAGCCACAGCACAATGACCGCCGCCATTATCGCCGCCAGCCGTTGTGCCTCGGGCTTTAAGCCCTCGAACGGAAAAAAGAAAATGAAGAGAAACACTGCCGGGGCAAGCAAATAGCCCAAACGCTGCCGAAATGCCTCAAACTTTGCTTCACCCTCACTGATCTTCTCAAGCGGCTCGAATGATCCCTCTGTCGTTGGCATATAGTATTTATCTTTCCCTTTTCAGTTCCATCTTTGCGACCGATTCCAAATGGACCTCGTCCGGCCCGTCGGCGAGCCTGAGGCTTCTAGCATATATCCAGAATTGTGTAAGCGGAAGATCCTGCGAAACGCCGCCGCCGCCGTGAACCTGTATTGCACGGTCGATGACCTCGAGCGCCATCTTCGGCGTCACGGCCTTGATCATCGCGATCTCGCGGCGTGCCGCTCTGCTCCCTGCCGTATCCATCAGCCAGGCTGTTCTTAGGACAAGTAAGCGAGCTTGATCTATTGCACAACGGGCCTCGGCGATCCATTGCCGAACAACGCCTTGATCGGCGACCGGCTTTCCAAAAGCTACGCGTGCCTTCGCCCGTGCGCACATTAACTCAAGAGCACGCTCGGCCACGCCGATCAGTCGCATACAATGATGAACGCGCCCGGGCCCGAGCCTTCCCTGCGCGATCTCGAAGCCTCGGCCCTCGCCGAGCAGAATATTCTCCTTTGGGACTCGAACGTTATCGAAGTGGATCTCAGCATGACCATTCGGCGCATCGTCAAAACCAAAGACATTGAGCTTACGCTTCAACGTCACGCCGGGCGTGTCCATCGGGACGAGGATCATCGACTGTTGCAAGTGCTTCGCCGCCGACGGATCGGTCTTACCCATAAATATCGAGACCTTGCATCGAGCGTCGCCCGCTCCGGTCGACCACCATTTCCTACCATTTAATATGCACTCGTCGCCATCGCTTACGATCGACGCCCGAATATTCGTCGCGTCCGACGACGCCACATCCGGCTCAGTCATCGAGAAACACGAACGTATCTCACCATCGAGCAACGGACGCAGCCATTTTTCTTTTTGCTCCGCCGAACCGTATAGATGCAACACCTCCATATTCCCCGTATCAGGAGCGGAACAATTGAAGATCTCGCTCGCCCACGTCATGCGGCCCATGATCTCAGCGAGCGGTGCGTAGTCGAGATTCGTCAGCCCGGACTCGCTCGGCAGAAACAAATTCCACAATCCGGCCTCGCGAGCCTTGTCCTTTAGAAGCTCGATCAGCTCCGACGGCTCCCACCGGTCGCCGCTGTTTATCTCGTCAGTATAAGCCTGCTCGTTCGGATAGATGTGCTCCTCCATAAACGCCGTAAGCCGCCGCGCGATCTCAGTCGCCTTTTCCGAAGCCGCAAAATCCATGCTCACAAAATAGCACATAAGCCCGGTATAGCGGCCTCGTAAAATATCTTTTTCAATTATTTTGTTGTTTCTTGAATAAAACACTTGACAATTGTTGCAACTCCTGCTACATTCGTTTCATAGCTGGATCTTTGACAATTTACATCCGCAGGCCAGAGCACGCGAGAATTGGTCCGCTCATCATGCTAAATACTGGTCAAAAGCACAAAAATCGCCGTTCTTCTTGGTCGTCGGCGGCGGTTTGACGTTATTATCGTTTCACAAGGGGAATGAAGCGAAATATGGCTGAGACGAGAGCGGTCCGACCAGGTGAAGAAATAGACATCGAGCGACTAAGCGCATTTTTGAGACAGGAACTCGATCTGTCGAACGGTGAAATTGAAGTAGAGCAATTTCCCGCCGGCAGCTCGAATCTGACTTACCTCGTCCGTCTGGGACGTGTCGAATACGTTCTCCGTCGTCCACCGTTCGGCAACACGGTAAAATCGGCTCACGATATGCAGAGAGAGTTTGACGTGCTCTCGAAGCTATCCGCCGTTTACGCACCAGCTCCAAAGCCGCTGATCTTTTCCAGGGACGTGAACGTAATCGGCTCGGAATTCTACCTAATGGAACGCCGCCACGGCCTCATCATCCGCGGCAAAATTCCTGGGACGAACAATTCAGGCTCTTCGTCCCTGAAGGGGACAAAGATAATAGCCCAGGGTAAGGCCAAAGGCCGCGACCCCGGGTTAAAGCCCGGAAATGATCCCGACCCTGAAGGGGTCGAACAAAACGGTGAGGCCGGTGAAAGACTAAAGAGTTCACAAAACTTTCGTCTCGATGTCTGCCGCTCCTTCATCCAAAACCTCGCCGACCTCCACACTCTCGATTTCGCCGCAGCCGGCCTCGAAAACCTGGGACATGCCGACGGATACAACCGGCGTCAGGTAGAGGGCTGGACAAAACGATACTTCGCGGCAAGAACCGACACCTGGGACGAACTCGAAACATCGATCATTTGGCTAAACGACAACATCCCGACCGAATCCGGTGCGTCGCTCATCCACAACGACTACAAATTCGACAACGTCATGCTTGACCCGGGCGACCTCACAAATATCACCGCCGTTCTCGATTGGGAAATGGTCACCATCGGCGACCCGCTAATGGATCTTGGGACGACCCTCGGCTACTGGATGTCCGCAAAAGTAGGCGACGAATTGCTAAACATGCCCTTCAACCCGCGCGTCCTGATGGAGAACATCTCGCGGCAACAACTCGTTGATATGTACTCAGAATCTATGGGACGTGCTGACAACAAAGTACCCGACATGCTCTTCTACTACGTCTTCGGAACATTCAAGATCGCGGTCATCGCACAGCAGATCTATGCGAGATATGTAAAAGGTTTCACCAGGGACGTGCGGTTCGCGAACTTCGACAAGTTCGTCGCCGCCCTAGGAAGTATTGCCGTCACGGCTATTGAGAAGAAGAGCGTCGGATAAGGGATTTTGAGCTGTTCCGACGCCACCGACGATCAAGTGCCTATCAGCCAGCGGCTAGCTTCCTCGATCGTATCAAATCCGGTTAGGTCCCAACCGGCATTTCGAGAAGACTCGACGGCTCGGGCAGTTTTTTCGGGGTCGTTGCCGAACTTGTCCACTATCGCAAATTTTACCCCCGGCGGAGCTCCTTTATTAACGAGTTGAGCGGTGAGCTCTCGATTAGCATCGGAATCAAGGATCGGAGCGTTGCGTACAAGCAGTACGCGGCTAAGGCCGCTCGAACGCATGGCCTCAGTAACGGCGTTGATCGTTTTGACAATCATCTCGAGCGTCAACGGATTACCAGTGTACACAACGTAAAGGTAGCCATCCCGCTCTTCAATTTCTAAATTGTAATCAGACTGATCCATCATGGTCCCCGGATATTTTTCGATTATCCCAGAGAGGTGGCTCTACTGCAAAAATCAAGTTAACTATGTGCGGCCGACCGATGGCCTGCGAACAAACAGGACAAAGTCGGCTGCCGGCTGCTCATTATTGCGCTAGGGCCTCACTTCGCTCTCGCCAGCTCTGTGTCGGGCCTCCCGCGTCGACGCGGACCATTTCGATGGCTCCGGGCGAAGGGCAGACTAGGTAGCAGAGGTTGCAGCCGACACATTCTTTTTCGATAACGCGCGGATAGCGTTTGCCGTTTGACTCGACAAATTCGAAGCTCTGATGCGCACCGTCCTCGCAGGCTACGTAGCAAAGATTGCATTGGATGCACTTGTCTTCGTTAACACGGGCCTTTATGTCGTAATTCAGATCGAGATTGCCCCAGTCGGTCATTCGATGCACGGATTTGCCGACGATGTCCTTGACCGACGCAAAGCCCTTGTCATCGAGATATGTATTTAGCCCGTCGATCATGTCCTCGACAATGCGATAGCCATAGTGCATCACCGCCGTACAGACCTGCACATTCCCCGCACCGAGCAGCATAAATTCGACCGCGTCACGCCACGTATTGATGCCCCCGATGCCGCTGATAGGAATGTTGAATTCCGGATCGCGGGCAAGCTCGGAGACCATATTCAGGGCGATCGGCTTGACCGCCGTTCCGCAATATCCGCCGTGAGCGGCCATACCGTTAACATTCGGATACGGAATAAGTGTGTCGATATCGACGCCCATTACCGAGTTGATCGTGTTGATGAGCGAAACGGCATCAGCACCGCCTTGCTGAGCGGCACGGCCCGGCGGAACGATGTGAGCGACATTAGGAGTGAGTTTAACGATGACCGGGATCTCGGAAACCTCTTTGACCCATTCGGTCACCATGCAGGTGTATTCCGGCACCTGGCCCATCGCGGCTCCCATTCCGCGCTCACTCATGCCATGAGGACAGCCGAAGTTAAGTTCAAATCCGTCGCAACCCGTATCCTGCGCACGCTTCGTGATCTCATGCCAAGCTTCCTTTTTCGACTCGACCATCAGGCTGGCGATCACGGCGTGATTCGGATATTTCTTCTTGCAGTCAGCCATCTCCCTGAGATTGACCTCGAGCGGCCGGTCGGTGATCAACTCAATATTATTCAGCCCGATCATCCGCACCGAACCCTGGTCAAGAGCCGCGAGTCGCGACGAGACATTCGTGATCGGCTCACCTAAAGTCTTCCAAACCGCCCCGCCCCAACCGGCGTCAAACGCCCGCTCGATCATCGACCCCATATTCGTCGGCGGCGCGCTGGCGAGCCAGAAAGGATTAGGAGATTTGATTCCGGCGAAGTTTGTAGTTAGGTCTGCCATGATATTACCGAGGTTTTATAGAATCGCTGTCACGGAATTAACTCAAGTTTTTTCTTCAATGCCTTCAAAAATTTCTCATCGTTCAGCAAGTCCGTTTCGAGGGACTGTCGATCCGAAGAGTTCTTTTCCATCAATTTTCGCAACTCACTATTTATTTGAGTTTGATACGGTGCGGCGTGGGGCTGTTCGGCCCGATCCCGAAAATACTCAACAACGTCACCGTCCAGGTAAATTGTTATCTTTATCTTTCCGGTGTTCTTCAGTTTTTCTGCCCACGGTGAACGACGAACTTTGTAGGTGCCGGGTTTCATCACCTCATCTTCCGCGAGCCCGCTCGCAATATCCGCCTGATAGTCTTCTTCTGTCACGATAAATTCGGGCAATTCATGAGTTATGTTCATTGTAGTATCTCGTCTGTTTTGCATTTGCCTTTCGGACCGTAATAATTCGAACCTTTTCTCCGCGAAGTGTGTACCCAACGAAAAGAAGTCTGACCCGCGAGACCCCGATCAACTGATACCTTATCTCGTCATCCGCGTCATCAAAGAACTCGAGGGCGTTTGGGTCATAGAACGCGAGCGAGGCTTCATCGAAACTCACATCATGTTTTTCAAAGTTCGCAACCGCTTTTTTCGGATCCTACTCAAATTCCATAGACATTATACCGACATGTATGGATATATCAAGACTTTTAGTTATTCACCAGCTTCCAGTTTTTATAAAAAATGCCATTCACGCCTTTGAAGAAAACTCTGATCACGCTCACCGCGAAGTCGAATACGAAGGGCAGATACGACGGACGGATGATATCTACAAAAAGCACGTACCGCGGCTCGTCCGTTTCGTTGAATGATTGATGGAGCAGCGTATCGTCAAAAATGAAAAGCTTGTTTTCGCGCCAATGATTCTCGATCGAGCCGACCTTGATATAGGCTTGCTCACCGACATTTTCGTTAAGGCAATACAACACGCGAAGCGACGGGCGGAACGGGCCGAAGTGGCGCGACGTTCTCTCGCGTTCGCGAAATGCAGATACGCCAATGGTGCGGACAAAGCGAAACTTCTTGTTAAACTCCGGCATCTCGATCGGTGCGTCCTGATCGCGGCCGTACCATTTGAAAAAGACCATCGCCCGCGGGCTGTCACCCATATACTTTTCCAAACGCTCAACAAGCCCGCCTTCGTCAGCCGTTTTGATCAAGCCGTTGATCTCTTCCTGGTAAGCCGTCGGCAGGTCTTCGAGCTGGTAAACGCCTTTGTTCCAATAAGGCAACGCAAGAACATCGAGCACAATGTTCATCGGCGACGCGAGCCACGTACCGATGCCATTCTTCAGAAAATACTGCCGAAAGACACTCGCATCAACACCCGGATTTCGCGAAACGTCGTAGATACCACACAGCACGAGAATGGCGAGCGGGATCGGAGTAAAGTACGCTATCGCGACGAATGCGACAGCCACGAGAACGTACTTTATCGTTTTTTTTACCGTGCGTTTCAAATCGTTAGTGCGGATTTGTATCAACCGGAGCCTTGGCGGGAGTGCGAACAACGGCACCGGCAAACTCCACCTTCGAACCTGTTAAAACCTCATGAATTCCCATCGCCGCATGCTTGCCCATCTGAGAAGCATCGACCGCCTCTTTGCCGCCGTTTGCACAATCGCCACCGGCGAAGATTTTTGGGTCGGACGTTTGCATCTGAGCGTTTACGACAACGCGGCCTTTCTCATCCACATCGACGCCGATGACTTCCGTAAAGAAAGATGCGGTTTTCTGCTGACCGATAGCTTTGATGACCATATCGCAATCGATCTTAAATTCGTGACTATCTTGCCGGACACGCATTCCCATAACGCTCGAAGCGCCGCTGATCTCGACCGGCGTAGTTTCCCACATAAATTCGACGCCGTCTTTGCGGGCGAGTTCCATTTCGTAATCGTATGCGGGAGCGTCCTTCTCGGTACGGCGGTACATCAACGTGACCTTTTCTGCACCGAGCCGTTTGGCCTGGGTCACAGCATCGATCGCCGTATTTCCAGCACCGATCACAACAACATTGCGGCCGAGCGGGACGGCTTTCCAATCGCGAGTCTTTATCTTCTCGATGAACTCAAGGGCATCGTAAACACCTTCGAGATCTTCGCCCGAAATATTCAACTTATTTGTTCTACCAAGGCCCGTCGCCAAGAATATCGCATCATGCCGGGAACGCAGTTCGTCTGACCGCAGGCTGCCAGCCTGCGAGTCTCCGTCACCAACGATCTCCGTGTTCATCACAAACTTCACGCCCAACCTCGCAACATGCTCGACCTCGCTCAGCGACACGGTCTTCGGCATCTTATACTCAGCCATTCCATACGTATCGAGCCCGCCAGCCTGCTCCCGCCTTTCGTAGACGGCTACGTCATAGCCAAGTCGCGCAAGATAAGTCGCACAAGAAAGCCCCGCCGGACCAGAGCCGACGATGCCTACGGACTTCCCGTTCGATTCGCCCTTCTTAAATATCTGCTTCCCGTTCGTCAGAGCGTGATCTGTGGCGTATTGCTGCAAGCGTCCTATCTCGATTGGCTTCTTAACGAGAGTTTTCTCGACACACGCTCCCTCGCACAAGACCTCGACCGGGCAAACTCGAGCACAGGAAGCTCCTATCGGGTTCGCGTCAAATATCACCCGCGCGGAACCGGTCACATTCCCGCTCGCGATCTTCTTGATAAACGCAGGCACATCGATGTGCGTCGGGCACGCGTGCATGCATGGAGCGTCATAGCAATATAGGCAGCGATTCGCCTCCTGCAAAGCCTCCGCCGCCGACATCGCCGGGTTGATCTCGGCAAAGTTCTGCTCGATCGTAAGTATGTCGAGCGGTGTGCAGTAGCTATTTTCCATCTGCCAACATCCTTTGGACAGTCTTCGCGAGTTCCGGCACCTTTATCGAAACTGCTTCCCACACGATGTCATAGTCGACACCAAAATACTCGTGGATTAGTTTGTCCCTCATTCCCGCGATCGACCGCCATTCGATCTCCGGGTATCTCTCTCGAACGTCAGGAGGGATTTGCTTTACGGCTTCGCCAATCACCTCAACACTTCTCACGAAGGCTCGTTTTGCAAGCTCATTTTCCCAAAAAGTTGGTAAGTCTAACTTGTCCGCCTCAATCTCCAGAAATCGAGCCTCGTCGAGAATATGTAAAAGATACTCGTCAATCGATAAGGCCATATTCAACCTCGCTAAGTATCTTGGGGCCGATATGCGGGCTCAAAGATTCGTGCGTGATCAGATCGACCTTCCGCCCAAAGATATCCTCAAGCAAGAATGAGAGATCCATAAAGCTGTCAAAGGATTTCTCGCCGGGTTTGAATTCTACCAACAGGTCAACATCACTATCGGCATCCTGCTCGCCCTTCACAAACGAGCCAAATAAGCCAAACCGATGCACGCCAAGTGCATCAATCGCTTTCCGATTATCGCTAATCCGTTCGAATATTTGTTGTTTGTCTTGAACCAACATAACTAGATGAATCTAACATTAATCCGCCACGATCGCCCCGTACGCATCTGGCCTGCGGTCGCGGAAGAATTGCCAGGTGTTTCGCACCTCGCGGATCATGTCCATGTCCAGATCGGCGACGATGAGTTCGTCCTGATCGCGTGTGCCGACGGCGAGCATCTGGCCGCGGGGGTCACAGAAATAGCTCTGGCCGTAGAATTCACCGATGTTCCACGGTGCCTCGGTGCCGACACGATTGATCGCACCGACGAAGTAGCCATTGGCGACAGCATGTGCGGGCTGTTCGAGTTTCCAGAGATATTCGCTCAGGCCCGCGACGGTTGCCGACGGGTTGAATATGATCTCGGCACCGTTCAGGCCAAGACAGCGGGCACCTTCGGGAAAATGGCGGTCATAGCAGATGTAGACGCCGATCCGCCCGACAGCCGTGTCAAAGCATGGATAGCCGAGATTGCCCGGTCGGAAATAGAATTTCTCCCAAAACCCCGGAGCTACGTGCGGGATGTGCGTCTTGCGGTATTTGCCAAGATATTTGCCATCGGCATCGATCACGGCAGCAGAATTATAGTAAATTCCCGTCTGCTCTTCCTCATAGATCGGCACAACCAGCACCATGCCGTACTGCTTGGCGACTTCCTGCATCAACTGCACCGTCGGCCCGTCAGGAATCCGCTCGACCGCATCGTACCAACGCGTAGTCTGCTCAGCACAGAAATACGGCGTGGTAAATATCTCTTGAAAGCAGAGCACCTGCACACCCTGCTTCGCAGCTTCCTCGACGAACTTCATCTGATGATCGAGATTCGCCTTCTTGATCTGCTCGATCGGCGAATCCGCCGCTTCCTGATTATGGGCCTGGATCAACCCGCCTTTGACTATTCTTGCCATGCCTGTCGCTCTCCTAAATTTACTTTTTCACTGGTGCTGCAAACACCGCATCGTCCACCGGCACATTCGTTTTTACGTCCGAGATCTTCCGCGTCCAGCGAATGTGCGGGACAGCGTAATGAAACGTCGTTGGGATTTTCACATCGCCAAAATCTTTATAATCAGCATAATCGACCTGATAGAC
>JANNWQ010000391.1:0-2972 GCA_031408595.1 Acidobacteriota bacterium
CCGATCGTCGAAAATTCCAGCGATCAGATCGCTCTCTCACATGTGATCGAAAATGTGCTGCTCGAAAATGCTATTATCCACGGCATCTACATCCGTCGCCACGGCCTCTACGCGTGGGGTGAGACGGTCGAGGAGGCAAGACGAAATATCGAGATATTCGAATTTATCTTTGAGGTTCTCGGCCGAAGTCTTTAACAACCTCGCTCTTCGAAGTAAAGATGATAATGATTTGCACAGCCTGGATTAAAATGGCTGGCGCATTTTGGACAGATCGAATCGCTGTTAAAATATTCCCGAATCGAAAGCCGGCATCCGCATCCGCCGCACATTATCGCAAACGTGTCATTCTCACTGGCGGGCCAAACCTGCGATTCGTGATCCGTCAAAGCCTTGTGGCAATCGAAACACGAATACCACTCGCGGCAGCACTTGAATTTGATCGCAATTATGTCGAGAGCGCTGTGATAATGCTCACATCGCGTCTGGGCGTCGACATTTACGCCGAATATCTTTTCTCCCTGAATCAATTGCATCGTTTTATTCGCCGAGCCTTCATCAAAGCTTACTCAATATAATTTATAAGCATTTCCTGCTAACATCAAACCCAAGTATTTACATGGGCTTCGGCTTTTTTTGGGTAAAATGTCAGAGAGAATTTACCGAGATTCGGTTCACAACATAATTCGTGTAAACACCGACTCGGCCGAGGGCAAGCTGACCGTCGCGCTCGTTGATACGCCTGAGTTTCAACGGCTTCGACGAATTCGGCAGTTGGGCCTCGCGTATTTTGCGTATCAGGGGGCCGAGCATTCGCGATTCACGCACAGCCTCGGGGCGTTCCATCTGGCGGCCCGGATGGTCGCAAAACTCCGTCTCAGCTACACCATCTCCGACGAGCAGCAGACCGCCGTCCGCATCGCCGCCCTGCTCCACGACATCGGCCACGGGCCGTTCTCACATGTGATCGAGTCGATACTCGGTTTTCATCACGAGGAATTTACGATCGCGGCTGTGCTCAGCGAAGAAACATCGGTAGGCCGTCTCCTCAATGAATATTCGCCCGAGCTGGCGAAAAGTGTTGCTGCGATGGTTCGCGGTGATTTCGTTCCCGCAGCTCTCGGCCATCTTGTCTCGTCGCAGCTCGATGTCGACCGGATGGATTATCTGCTCCGCGACAGCCTAATGACGGGTGCGAAGTATGGCGTTTACGATCTCGAGTGGATAATAAAATCGATCGAGATCGACGAGGCGTCGGATAGGCTCTACGTCTCTGCACGCGGTATTTACGCGGTCGAGGACTACCTTCAGGCCCGATATTATATGTACCGCCAGGTGTATTTTCACCGCACGCTGCGATCAGCCGAGGCGGTTTTGCGAGTATTGCTGCGACGAGCTCTCGATCTGTACAAGGCCGGCGGCCCGGTGTGGTTCGCACCGGATACTCCAATGCAAAAGGTATTAGCCGGTGAAAAACTGAATCTCAGCGAGCATCTTGCTCTCGACGACACGGATGTCACATTCAGCATCAAACAGTGGCAAAGTAGCGAGGACGCGATCCTCTCGGATCTTTCAAAGCGATTCTTAGATCGCCGTTTGTTCAAGGCCTTTGACTTGGACATGCCCGAGAGTGAACGGCAGCTATTCATTGAGCGCTCGCGTGCGATCGTCGAGAATACAGGATTTGACCCCGAATATTATTTTGTCGAGGATGAGGCGGGCAATGCGTCGTACTCGTTCTATTCGAAGAAAACGGCCGATGCCAAGAATCTGATCTTTGTCGAAGAAGGCTTCTCGCGGCCGCAAATACGCGAGATCTCCGAGGTCAGCCCGGCCGTTCGCGGCCTGCAGGAAGGCTACCGCATCCACCGCATCTGTTTCCCGGCCGAACTGAAAAATGAGATCGCGGAACTTTATCATAATTAGAAATTTCACATTTCAAATTTCAAATTTTGGGCTTTTTGCATTTCTATTTCTGAATTTTGCATCGGCGGCCGCTGCGCAGCGTTTCGCCATATTAACACCCGACAAGACCGAAAGCAGTCGAACATTCGCTGAATCCATAGCAGAAAACACATCGCTCCGCGTACTCGACCCAGATTTCAGCGAAGCGGCTTTTCGATCGGTTTCCATCTCAAATCCATTCAATCTAACCCGAGACGAAGCCAGGCAGATCGGGGCGGCGATCGGGTGTGACTTCTTTATTATTACCAGATCGGCGACGCAGCGGCGGAGTTCTTTTCAGCGAAAAGAGTATTACGAAGCCTTTGCGGCGATACACGTTTTTAGCTCGCGTTCCGGCCGCATAGTGCTGTGGCGTCTTCCGAGGTTTGAGGCAGCGAAGGCTGATGCCGCCGCTAAGGCTCTCGATATTTCGATACTCGACATAGCCGCAGGCGTTGATGCGGCGATCGCAAAAGCCTACAAAGCCGAGATCGATGAGCCGCCGTTACCTCCTATGGAAGAGCCGCCTGATGCAGCGTCGCCACTTGCCAAAGGCTTTCGTGCGCCGATACCTTTTCGCCGAATTAAGCCCGATTATACTGAGATCGCCGCACTTTTTGATGTAGCGGCAACCGTCGAGATCACGGTCGATCTTGACGCTGCGGGCACGATACTTCGGACCGAGATCACGCGTTCGGCAGGTTACGGGCTCGACGAGGCGGTCGAAAAAGCAGTTCGCACGATGAACTGGCTTGCCGCCTCACGCGACGGCAAGCCATTGGCGATGCGATTTTTGCTGCGATACAATTTCAAAAAGGTCGATAAGAACTAACGCGACGTGAGAAATATTCGGGCAGCGATCAGGATGGTTTTGTTTGTGACGGCGACGCTCGGCGTGTACTGCGTGTGGTTCGTGTTCCGCATCTTCATCCCGAACAAAATCTACTGGCGGCAAGTGATCTTTGCGGCGTGGACGTCAAGCTTTGTTCGCATCTCAAAAATGACCATCGAGGTCGTCGGCACACCGCCAA
>JANNWQ010000392.1:0-1566 GCA_031408595.1 Acidobacteriota bacterium
CGGCTTTGGCGGTGCTGCCTATGGCAACGCGGTGCAATACCGTTTCGGTGCGGCAATGGCTGCGGCTCCCCTCGGAGCCGTCGGTGTGCTTGTCAGATCAGCAGGCGGCTCGCAAAATCGTCTGGCCCATACTGGTGCAATGGGCTATGCAGATAACGTAACGAAGATTCCGGCGGCGGCGGTTTCGTTTGAGGATGCCGAGATACTCGCTCATTTAGCGTCCGAGGGAAGGACTCGCGTTCGATTCACCATCACGCCGGAAACGCGTCCAAATGGAGTGAGTTACAACGTCATCGGCGATCTGAAGGGAAGTGAGAAGCCTGACGAGATCGTCGTCGTGGGTGGACATCTCGACTCGTGGGATCTCGGAACAGGTGCCCTCGATGACGCAAGCGGCGTTGCCGTTTCCATGCAGGCTGCGTATCTGGTCAAGCAACTGAAGCTCAAGCCAAAGAGAACGATCCGTGTCGTGGCATTTATGAACGAGGAGAACGGCGGAGCGGGCGGTACAGGTTACTTTGCAGAGGCAAAGGATTCGATCGATAAGCACTTTGCAGCCATAGAGAGCGATCTTGGAGCTTCGCATCCTTTCGGGATATTGTTCGCTGGCAAACCGGACATTCAGCCTTTCCTGACTCCACTGACTAAAATCCTGTTGGCTCAGGGAGCTACGCAGGTCCAATCTCAGGGCGGTGTCGGTGCGGACATCAATCTGCTGACACAGGCTGGTGTGCCGTCGTTTGCACCGTGGTTCAATCAACAGACGTATTTCAATTACCATCATTCAGCGGCCGATACCTTCGACAAGATCGATCCAAAAGAGCTGAGCGAGTTAGGGGCGTTAATGGCCGTTCTGACCTACGGCATTGCAAACGTCGAGCGACCGTTACCGCGATAGCACGGATCAGGTTCGCCATTCGATTTGTCGAGTGATAGTCTTTTCTCAGGGTATCTATATGCTTAATCGACCGCCGCCATATTTTCCGCAGAATCAACTCTCGCCGCCGGATGAGAAACGGTATCTTAAATTCAAGCTGATCGTAGGACTGCTAGCGGTACTCGGCGTTGGGATTCTCGTCGGGCTAGGATTTGGTGTTTATTATCTGGTGCGATGGATGATGTAAGTCTGGGACAATTAAAATGAAAAAAAGGGGCGACTGTTCGCTCCTTTTTTATTTATCTAGTTGATTAGGAAGCTTAGTTGCCGGGCGATTTTGGCCTATTTGTCGTTGCCCGTGCCCGCTCGCCCTGTAAAGCCAATTGTTTAGCCTGCGGCATAAGGTCGATCGCCTTTAGGAGCTGATCGTCGTATTCATTAAAAACCTGAAATGAGGTCTGCGAGCCGTAAGCGGCAGTCACCAATTCCGAACGAAGGGTCCTTTCGACAAATTCACGTTCCCGGTCAATCTGAGCTGCGGGAAGTTTATATTTGTCACCAGCAAACTTCCTAAATGCTGCAAATACTGCGTCGGTCATCGCGAAATCGGTTGCTCGAATGTCGTACTCGAATTTGATCGGCCACGCGACCTTATACGAATCAAGCCCCGCGACCTTACCGTTTACGAG
>JANNWQ010000393.1:0-11989 GCA_031408595.1 Acidobacteriota bacterium
CGCCGACAACGCGCCAGGGGTTGTGTTCGTATTTTTCTTTGTAGGCATCGACGGTCTGCCATTGGTGATTGGCTTTGTCCTTTTCGACATAAACGCGTGACGGATAATCACGGAAAATGCCTTTCGTTCCCTGAATTAGATTGATGCGGTCATACGGACGCGGTGTGGTGACGTTGTGTTGGACCATGATCGAGCGGCCCTTGGCGGTTTTGATCAGATTGGTGTTGTAATCACCGGCTTTGTAGACCTCTTTCTGTCGCGGATCGTGGGCGTCGAGTTTTTCTTTGCGGTAATCCTGCAGCCCCAAACTTCCCGAGCTCATAGCGACCATGTATTCAAATTTGTCGCCGCGATTGATATCCATGTAGTTCGCAACCGGGCCAAGGCCGTGGGTCGGATACAGATTGCTATCGCGAAGCGTGTGATGTGCCCGTCGCCATAAACCTTCGTCCTTTGTTTCAAACAAGATCGCCCGCAGATCGTGATTATAAGCCGCCTCGCCATGTACCAACTCGCCAAAAACGCCGGCCCGCACCATGTTCAGGATCAGCAGCTCGTCATAATCGTAGCAGCAATTCTCCATCATCATCATGTGCTTCCGAGTGCGTTCTGATGTGTCGACGAGATGCCACAGTTCCTTCATCGTGTACGCCGCCGGAACCTCGCATGCGACGTGCTTTCCAGCATTTAAAGCCGCCAGCGATTGCGGCACGTGCCATTCCCACGGAGTCGCGATATAGACGACATCGATATCGTCGCGTCTGAGCAATTCCGTGTATCCGCGATCGCCTTTTACATAAACCGCCGGTGCCGGCTGTCCTGCTTTTTCGACGATAGCCTTCGCCTTGTCTGCTTTTTCCTGAACGATATCGCATATCGCGGTGATCTTTACATTAGGGATATTAACGAACTCGCTCAAGATGCTACGGCCGCGCAAACCGGTACCGATCATCGCAACGCGCACCGTGTCCCGCTTTTCAAACGGCACGCCGATCATCGATTTGCCCACAGGAGCAGGGCCAGCGATGAGTTCGCTGAGAACCGTCTCGTCGGAAGCAGCCGCCTTGGTTTCAAGGCCAAAAAGGCTGAGGCCAAATCCGGCAAGGGCTGTGTTGCGGAGCATTTCGCGGCGAGTTTGTTTGTTTTCGCTCATTTAGTAGTGATCCTTTTAGTCGATCGCGGTCTCGGAAATTCCTTTGCGTCGCCTTTGCGTTCTCTGCGGGCTTTGCGTGAAATCCGCTTCCTCTTACGCAAAGCTCGCTAAGAACGCAAAGAAAACGCAAAAAACCAGACACGCCGACCCAGTAACATTGCTAATTTTTGCTATTATACCCGATTTGTTTCCCCTATTCTCACTTTCCCATTACAATTGAGTTTTTATGAACGTCAAGACTACATCGTACCCGCGTACGAAGATCAAAATCTTATTGCTCGAGAACATCTCCGATTCGGCCGTCGAAGAGCTGCGTGCCGGCGGCTATGCCGATGTCGAAAAGATCAATGGAGCCTTGAGCGAGGCGGAACTTTGCGAGGCGGTAAAGGGCGTGCATCTTCTCGGAATACGTTCGAAAACGCAGATCACGAAAAAGGTGATCGAGTCGGCCGACAAGCTACTCGCTATCGGTGCGTTTTGCATTGGCGTAAATCAGGTAGATCTCACCGCCGCGACGAAGAAGGGCATCGCTGTTTTTAATGCACCGTATTCGAATACACGTTCGGTGGCTGAGCTTATTATAGGGCTGTGCGTGATCCTGATCCGTAAGATCGCGGACAAAAATGCGGCGGCGCATCGGGGCGAATGGCTTAAGGAAGCTAAAGGAAGTTTCGAGCTTCGCGGCAAGACGCTCGGCATCGTAGGCTATGGGAATATCGGCTCGCAGGTCTCCGCGATGGCCGAGTCGATGGGGATGCACGTCATCTATTACGACACCGCGACGAAACTACCACTCGGCAATGCAAAGCAGATCCGCGAGCTAAAAGAGCTGCTCAAACAGTCCGACATCGTCACGCTCCACGTACCGTCCGACGCAACCACGCGTAACATGATCAACACCGACACGCTCAAAGCGATGCGAAAAGGTGCGATCCTCATCAATCACAGCCGCGGCGATGTGGTCGATCTCGACGCCCTGAAAAAAGCGGTCGTCTCCGGCAAGATCGGCGGAGCCGCCATTGATGTATATCCTGAAGAGCCGGAGAAGAACGGCGATCCATTTTCGTCTGTTCTGCAGGGTTTGCCAAACGTCATCCTGACGCCGCACATCGGCGGCTCAACCGAGGAAGCTCAGGCGAACATCGGTCTTGACGTCACATCAAAGCTGGTCAAATACCTCGAACTGGGCATCTCCGCCGGTTCGCACACAGTGCCCGGAGTCAGCCTCCCGCCACAGGCCGGCACGCATCGGATCTTGCACATTCACCGCAACGTCCCGGGCGTCCTCGGCCAAATAAACTCACGCCTGTCAAAGGTCGGTATCAACATTACCGGCCAGTATCTCAAAACCAACGACGAGATCGGCTACGTGATCCTCGATGTCGATTCCAAACTGTCGCAGGAGGCGTTTGAGATACTTAAAGGCATCAAAGGAACGTTAAAGGCAAGAATGGTATATTAGTGCCGGTAGTTTGAGGCCCTGGTATGATAAAGCTCGCTCTCTTACTAACGTCGTTCCTGCTCTTGGGGCTTAACTGTTCCGCGCCGGAAGTGAAATCGAACAGTGTAGGAAACTCTAAGAAAGCCTCTACGTCACCAACTCCAACCGACCAAGAAACCAAGGAGAATACCGAAGCAGAAATGCTCAGTGGAGAAGACCACCATGACGGTTCTCTAACTCTCGCGTACATCGGAGATATTGACTCCGTACCCGCGCTGCTTAAGGTGCTGCAAGACAATCCGCCCGCTCCGGATGGAACGATGGCCTGTACAACTGAACACGCAATCGAGGCGCTCAAGAAAATAACAGGAGCGGATCCCGGTTACACCTATAAGAAATGGAATGCGTGGTGGCAAAGATACCAACGCGACCAAGTCCACTCAGTCAAGAAGAGGAAATAGATGTTTCAACTTAGATACTTAATCTTGCTTTCGTCGCTCATCCTAACTTCGTATTTTGGAGTCGTGGCCCAATGGGTCAAGCAGTCCGTCAGCACCACTGCAAGCTTTCGCGGCCTTTCGGTCGTTAGTGAAAAGGTCGTCTGGGCGAGCGGGACAGGCGGAACTGTTGTCAAAACCCTTGACGGCGGTTCGACTTGGAAAGTCATGACCGTGCCTGGTGCTGAGAAGCTCGATTTTCGCGATATCGAGGCATTTGACGCGAACACGGCGTACATTTTGAGCATCGGCAACGGCGATGCGTCGCGGATATACAAAACCATCGACGGTGGCGAGACGTGGAAGCTGCAGTTCAAGAATGAAGATCAGAAAGCTTTCTTCGACGCGATCGCGTGTTGGGACAAGGCGAACTGCATCGCGATGTCCGATCCCGTCGATGGCCATTACCTCCTTATCTCGACGGCAAACGGCGGCGATAAATGGGAACGCATCGTCAGCAACCAAATGGCCGCCGCCATCGACGGCGAGGCGGCCTTCGCCGCCAGCGGCACGTGCCTGATCACTCAGGGCAAAACGAATGCGTTCATCGTCTCGGGCGGAAAAGCCTCGCACGTCTTTCGCTCGACCGACCGAGGAAAAACGTGGACGTCTGCGAGATCGCCAGTAGTCAGCGGCCCATCCGGCGGCGGGATATTTTCGATCTCGATGTGGGATGCGAACAATGGTGTTATCGTCGGCGGCAACTATGAGAAACCGGCCGACGCGGGTGGTACGCTCGGATTTACAACGGACGGCGGAGCGACTTGGAAACCTGGAAAGGGATTGAGCGGCTACCGATCGGGCGTGGCTTTTGTTGACGCAAATACGATCTTAGCTGTTGGAACGAATGGTTCGGACATCTCAGCAGACGCCGGCAAAACGTGGACCAGTCTCGACAAACTAGACTACAACGCCGTTCAGGCCAACGGCAAAAAGTCGATCTGGGCAGTCGGGCCCAAAGGCAACGTGGGCAAGATGAAATGACCTACGCCTGGTACGACATTCTCGGCACGCTCGGCGTTGTAGTCATTATTTTGACGTACGTTCTACTCCAGATCGGACGCGTACGGAGCGACCAGCTATTGTATTCGCTCTTGAATGCGGTCGGGGCGATGCTGATCCTGATCTCGCTTTACTACGAATTCAACCTCCCGTCCTTTGTAGTAGAATTTTTCTGGTTGCTGATCAGTCTGTTTGGCATTGGAAAGTACATTTTTCAAAGCCGCGAGTAGAGGGTTTCTTCAGTATGGCTGGAAGACGAATCGTTAAGTTGACCGAGTCTTTCAAGGATTTCCTTGCGAACGAAAGAGCCGGGGCGATCGTGTTGATCGTTTGCACGCTGCTTTCGCTGGCGGTCGCTAATTCTCCTGTTGGTAGCCAGTACGTCGGCTTTTGGCACGGTTATCTCGGGCCGCTGAGCGTCGAGCATTGGGTAAACGACGGCCTCATGGCGATCTTTTTCCTGCTTATCGGCCTGGAACTCGAACGAGAACTGCTTGCCGGCGAGCTCTCCGAACTAAAGAGTGCATTGTTACCCGTTTTTGCGGCGGTCGGTGGCATTGCACTTCCGGCATCGATCCACTATTTCCTGAATAACGGCACGCCGACACAGGCTGGTGTCGGTATCCCGATGGCGACCGATATTGCGTTTGCGATCGGCGTTTTGGCACTGTTGGGTAATCGCATTCCCGCTTCGCTCAAGGTTTTCCTTGTCGCTCTCGCTGTGATGGATGATCTTGGGGCCATTCTCGTGATCGCCGTATTTTATTCGTCAGATCTGTCGTTCGCTTATCTGCTCGGATCCCTGGGTGTCGCTTGCCTGCTGCTGGTCTTGAATCACGTTTTCCGCGTGATGTCGTTGGTTCCATACCTGATCGGCGGAGCCTTGATGTGGTATCTGATGTTGAAATCGGGTGTCCATGCAACGATCGCTTGCGTCATTTTGGCGTTCACGATACCTTTTACACACAAACGCGACGACCTTGATGCCCCGTCGCAACGGCTCGAGCATTTTTTGCACAAACCCGTAGCGTTCCTGATACTGCCAATTTTTGCTCTGGCAAACACCGGTCTCGTCATCGGCAGCGAATGGGCGGCTGAGCTTGGTTCGGCCAACAGTCTCGGCATTCTCCTGGGCCTGGGGGTCGGAAAACCTATCGGGATCCTTGCGGCTAGTTTCTTCGTAGTGATAATTGGCCTTTGCCGTCTGCCGCTTGATCTGAACTGGAAACACATCTTGGGCGCCGGGATGCTCGGAGGGATCGGTTTTACTATGTCCATCTTTATCACCAACCTCGCTTTTACCGGCAAGCAGGAGATCATCGACTCGTCGAAGATGGCTATCTTTCTGGCTTCGCTGGTCTCGGCAGTTGTCGGGCTCACGTTCCTGAAGCTGTTTGGTGAGCCTAATACTGATGATAATGATCCCGAAACAATGGATTTTGACGATGACGAAGCGACGGCGTAACTTTAACCTATGAATCAGTCATTCACCAGCATCCCGTTTAAGACCGAAAGTACCCATGGCCTCACGTCCGTTAACGGCATGGCCAAATTTTCGGGTGCCGGGATCGTGTTGGAATTCGAGGCAAAACTCTTTGGCCTGATCTCGGATGGAGTCAAAGAAGCCCGTTTGCCGATCGGTGAGATACTCGATATCAAATTCAAGAAAGGCATCTTCAAACGCGGAGCCAAGATCGAGGTTCGGACGACATCGCTCGCTGCAATGGCTGGTATACCCAACGAACAAGGCAAGCTAACGCTCAAGCTGACTCGCGATGATTTCGAACGGGGCCGTGACGCCGTACTTCAACTCCAGCGTGACATGGGCACCACCGCAGCCCAACTTCCTCCGACGCATACGCCTGTTAGTGTTTTGTTTGATGAGAGTGAGGAAGAGACGAAAGAACTAAAAGACTAATTCGCGACTCAGCGGTCTCCAGACTCTAGTCGAACCTGGAGACTGCTGAATGTCGAGATCAACGAGCCATCATACGCGGATCCGGTTTGGATACAAGTTTGTATTCCTTCGGCGGTTCCATTCCGAGCAAGTGCTTAACAAAATAATCCCATCGGCGGCGCGTCATGTAGAGACTATCTGCACCGTAGCCGTGGCGGGCGTTCGGGAAGATGACCAGGTCGAAGTCCTTGTTAGCCTTTACAAGAGCGTCTACGACGAGCCAAGTGTTGTAAGGCGGCACGTTATCGTCCATATTGCCATGGGCGAGCATCAATTTGCCCTTAAGATTCTTGGCGTAGTTCTGGTTCGCCTGATCCTCGTAATTATCTTTCCATTTAGCATCGTACTTGAGCAGTCCGATATAGCGCTCGCCCCAGTCGTCTTCGTAGTTGCGATTGTCATGATTGCCTGATTCCGAGATACCGACCTTGTAAAAATCAGGGTGCTTGAACATCGCCGCCGCCGTTGCAAATCCGCCGCCCGAATGTCCCCAGACGCCGACGCGGGTAGTGTCCATGTACGGATTCTTCGCCGCTAGCTCCTTGATCCCCGCGATCTGATCTTCAAGCGTATTGTCCGCCATGTTTGGATAGCAGAGGTCGTGGAAAGTCTTCGAGCGATCAGGGTTACAAGTTCCGTCTATGATCACCACTACAAAGCCAAGTTCAGCCAAGGCCTGATGATCGCCACGGCTCGGTCCGAAAGCACGCGTGCCCACGCCGCCGCCCTGTGGGCCGGGATAGATGTAATTGATCACGGGGTACTTCTTCGCACGGTCGAGATTGGTCGGCGTGAACATCAGCCCGTAAAGATCCCATTTGCCATCGCGTGACTTGGTGATCGTTGGAATTGGTGGCTTCCAGCCGGCCGCTCGCAAACGAGTCACATCGACCTTTTCGAGATCGGCGACAAGCTTGCCCGTCATATCACGGAGCACTGAAGTTTGTGGAATGTCTGGCTTCGAATAGTTGTCTACAAAATACTTGCCGTCCGGAGACATTGTGATCTGATGAGTTCCGTCTTCGGGCGTGAGCAATGCCAGTCCAGTGCCGTCGAAATTCACTCGGTAGAGATGCGTAAAGTAGGGATCGCGGCCCGCCTCGCGGCCATTTGCCTCGAAAAAGATGGTTCTCGCCTTGTCATCGATACTAACGATACGTGTGACGACCCAATTCCCTTTCGTGATCTGATTTTTCACCTTGCCGGTCGTTAGATCGTAAAGGTAAAGGTGGCCCCAGTCGTCGCGTTCCGAATACCAGATCGCCTCGTTGGTCGCCGGATAAAACCGCCAGTTCGCTGCTCCTTGGCCTGATTCGTATTGCGTCGCGACCTTTTCTTCGAAGACCTCGCGGACATTGCCCGTTTCAACATCGGCGATGCGGAACTTTGCTTTCTTGTGGTCACGCGAGCTTGAAATGAAAGCCAATTGCTTAGCATCGGCACTCCATTCGTTATCGCCAAATTCGCCATCGCAGGCGATATCATCGCACAACGTGCCCCGACGATCGTCGGGGGCGATCTTGAGCCGCGTCATCTTTGCGGTGTCCACGTCGATGATCACGCGATGGATCTTGATGATCTCAGCGTCCTGCGGCAAAGGATATTTCCATGCCTCGAGCTTCGGAGCTCCAACGTTCGTCGTCACCAGGTACATATCGCTGACGTGACGCTGGTCCTGCTGAAATGTCGCTACTTTTTTCGAATCCGGCGACCAGAGTACGATCGCCCGGTCACTGTGTTTCCAGCCGGCATTGTCCGTCGCGTAGCCAAAATCCTTGATGCCATCGGTCGTCAGTTGCGTCTCCTTGCCGCTAGCGATATCGCGAACCCAGAGATTCCACTCCTTGATATAAACAGCCTTTTTGCCATCAGGCGACGCGACCGCGTTGCCGCCACCAAATCTGCCAGCGCCACCGCCGGCTGGCGGCGTAACGCCAAGATCAGCCAATGAAGCAGCAGCTTTCTTTGTGCCGTCTGCCGGATTGACCATCACATACTCACGCGCGGTCGGCGTCATAGCGATGTACCAAAAACGCCCATCGGGCAGCCATGTCGGCCTCACCGCGCTTCGGTCAACGAGCGGTGCGGTGTTGTAACCGAGCATTTTCTCAGCACGAGCGTAGTCGGCAGCAGTCATTTGCTGGGCAACAGTCGAAAGCGAGAGAATCAGAAGAGTTAACGCAAGAACAGATACCCGTTTCATTTAATTCTAGATTGGAATTGGCCTAAGATTTTCAGTGTTCGAATGCCGATATTTTATCGTAACAGCGTTCAATAATACATCGCTCACCAGATGTTTGGTATATTTGAGAATATTTTTCGTGAGGAGCCAAAACGATGCCAAAATATGTGATCGAGAGAGAGATCGCCGGAGTGGGAGATTCACCGGCTGCGGCTTTACAGGCTGTTTCGCAGACGTCCTGCAGTGTGTTGAATGAACTCGGGCCAACGATCCAATGGGTCCAGAGCTACGTCACCGGCGACAAGATCTACTGCGTCTACATCGCACCAAATGAGGAGATGATTCGCGAACACGCGACTCGCGGCGGCTTTCCGGCAAACAGCATCGCCGAGGTCAAATCCATCATCGACCCGACAACTGCCGAAGCGTGACAGAAGCGCCCAAAGCGCTCGGCAAACTCATCGCCGTCCACCCGATAGCCCCGGCCCTCGTCCAACGCGCCGTTTTCATAGCCGCGCTCGCTTTCATGTTTTTCCTGGCCATGATGTTCACGTTTTACCTGCGGCAGAACATCCTGTACTTTCTGCTCGCATCAGCATTTTTGGTGCTATATCTGGTAATGATGTTCGCCCTTTTGATGCGGCGTCGGAGTACGGTTGAGGTTTGTGAGAATGGGTTTCGTACGAAAAAACAGTCGATACGATGGACTGATGTGGTTTCGGTTTCTGATGAAGGCGTTGTCGAACTGGCCACCGGAAAGAATGTCGCTCTCGCTCGCTCCGTTTCGGATTTCGCAGGATTGCTCGGGATCATGCGTAACCACCCGAAATAGCTCGCTGGAAATAGCACGCCATCTCCCCGTCCTATGCGCTTTTTCTAACCGCTCAAATTCCTGTATTCTATTCAATTGATATTTCGTTTTCGGAGAGTTTATGAGCGTTGAAGTCGTGATGCCGCAGATGGGTGAGTCGATCACCGAGGGAACCGTTTCGAAATGGTTGAAACAGGTCGGTGAGCGTATCGAAAAAGACGAGGCGATTCTCGAGATCTCGACCGACAAGGTCGATGCTGAGGTGCCGAGCCCCGGTGCGGGCATCCTGCTCGAAATAAGGCATCAAGAAGGCGAGACCGTCGAAGTTGGTACAGTCGTCGCCGTAGTTGGTGAAGAAGGCAGCGTTTCAGCGCCGGATGCAGCGGCACCAGCAGTCGCCGAAGTCGAAATGACAACCGCATCCGAACCGGAACCGGAGGCAATTCCAGCAGAGCCGGTCGCAGCAGCACCGGCAGTGGCAGAAACATCTGTTGAACCGTCCGCTCCTCCTGCAACTGCTCCTGCCGCTGCCACTGGCTCAGCCGCTGAAGTGGTAATGCCCCAAATGGGCGAATCCATTACGGAAGGTACGGTTTCCAAATGGCTCAAGTCTGTTGGCGACAAGATCGAAAAAGACGAGGCGCTGCTTGAAATCTCAACTGACAAGGTCGATGCGGAGGTTCCTTCACCTGCCGCCGGCACATTGCTCGCGATCAATGTTCAGGAAGGTGAAACGGTTGAGGTTGGTTCTGTATTAGCATTGGTCGGAGCAGAAGGCGGTGCTACCGTCAGCAGTCAGAAATCAGAGGCTGCGAGTCCATCTCCAACCCCAGCCGCTGAGCCGATTGCTCCGCCTGTGGCCGCCCCGCCTGTCCAAGCTAGAGCTGCTGCGGCATCGGGCAATGGCAATGCGACGATCGACGAGCTTCGCCGTACTAAGTCGAGCCCGCTCGTTCGCAACATCGCACGAGAACACGGTATCGACATAACGCGAATTCCCGGTAGCGGCATCAGCGGTCGCGTGACAAAGGACGATATCATGTCCTTCCTCGAAACTGGTGCGGCTCTCAGACCGCAGGATCTTTTGGTAAAAGGTGCTCAAGCTATTGCTCAGACCGCGGCTCCAGCAACGGCGAAACCAGTCCCGACCTTCACGCCGCCACAAGGTACGATATCCATGGGCGATCGTGTCGAGAAGATGTCGGTGATGCGTAAGAAGATCGCCGAGCACATGACTTTCTCCAAGCAAACGTCGGCCCACGTGACGAGCGTTTATGAGATCGACATGACCAATGTCGCGAAGTTCCGAACGGCGAATCAGGCTGAGTTTCAGGCGAAGTTTGGCACAAAGCTGACGTTCATGCCGTTCATCTTTCAGGCTGTAACCGCAGCCATCCGCGAGCACCGCATCGTCAATTCGCAGGTCGATGGCGAGAATATCGTTTACAAAGGCGATATCAATCTCGGCATGGCCGTCGCTCTCGATTGGGGCTTGATCGTGCCGGTCATCCGCAACGCCGAAACGCTTTCCCTAGCCGAGATCGCCGTTAAGGCAAATGATCTCGCCGATCGCGCCCGTACTAAGAAACTGAGTCCGGACGAAGTGCAAGGCGGAACGTTCACGATCACAAATCCAGGCGTCTTCGGCGGGCTTTACGGCACTCCGATCATCAATCAACCACAGGTTGCGATCCTTTGCGTTGGCACGATCGAAAAACGGGCAAAGGTAATGACCTCAGCCGACGGCGACGACTATATCGCGATCCGTCAGATGGCGTATTTTGCCTTGACCTACGATCATCGGGTTGTCGACGGGGCTGATGCTGAGAGATTTCTTGCTTATCTAAAAGCCTATCTTCAAGAGGCTCCATTTGAGATCTAAGAAGGGCTGACGACACACAGAAAACTATTCCAAAAACGGTCGAGTTGTTGTACTCTTTGAATATTGAACGCCTTTGCGATTCGGCACAAACAACCTGACCTAACCTCCCAATTTTGCCAAGTGTCTAATGGCATACACACAAATGCGACAGATAATCAGATAATGATATTGGTTTTGCGACAACCCGAAATCCGCATTTAGCGTCTATTCGTAGGTTGTCCTAATTACGCAATCATTCGACAGGAGGATTTTCAATGCTAAAGAAATTTTCAACAATTGGTCTAGCGATAGCCCTGAGTGCTGTCACACTTTTTGCTCAGGATGCTCAGCTTCGCTCCGCGGTCGCTGGCCAGAAGTACAAGATAAAAGGCGTCGTCGTCAGTAAAATAGATGACACGACCTACATTATCAATGATTCCGTCGGCGTCGATACCAAGATCGTCGTCTCGCCGGGTGCCAGCATCAAGCACAATGGCTTTTTTGGTGGCGATAAATATCCCGTCACGGCGCTGGTAAAAGGCTTGACCATGGAGGTCGAGGGTGTCGGTGATAGCACGGGCAGCGTAATGATCAACAAGGTTCGCTTTGATAAGGCCAATCTTGTCGCCGCTCAGGCACTCGACAAACGCGTTGCTCCGGTCGAGGATAGAGTTACTGCCGCAGAGCAGAATGCTCAGCGTATCTCAGGTCAGATCGATGAACTCATGGCCATCTCAAACGCGGCAAAGGGCGGAGCGAAGGCCGCTCAGGACACCGCTGATGCTGCTATAGCCGGCGTTAACGAAACAAACAAGCGCATCTCGACTATGGATGATTACGTCATCCAGTCGACCGCGACCGTAAATTTCAAGGTCAACAGTGCGGTACTTTCGACTGAAGCAAAAGCTTCGCTCGATCAAGTCGCGACAACAGCTAAGACGCTCAAAGGCTACGTGATTGACGTCACCGGTTATGCCTCTGCTGAGGGTGACACTAAGAAAAATAAGGCTCTCAGCCAAAGGCGTGCTCTTGCGGTCAAAGAATACTTGATCGAGAATCACGACATCGATCTGCGAAGATTCCCG
>JANNWQ010000394.1:0-6187 GCA_031408595.1 Acidobacteriota bacterium
AGGATGAACGTGAATACCGTCAGCAATAATATCGAACGTCACGCCGTCATTCGCAAGTCCCCACCCGGCAACGCCGACTTCCCGATGATGCATACCGGTCATCGCATTAAAAAAATGCGTCATGTGCCGTGCCCCAGCCGCATAAGCTCGATCTAACGTCGCAGTATCAGCCTTGGTGTGACCGATCGAAACAACCCAACCATCCCCAATCAACTCCTCGATCAACTCGATCCCACCATCGATCTCCGGAGCCAGCGTCGTCATATGCACGCCGCGTTCCAGCTTCGGCAACCGCCAACCGCCAACCGCCAACCGCCCACTCCTAAAAAATTCCGGTCTCAACGCACCGCACATCTTCTCATTCGCAAAGACCCCTTCGTAATGCACCCCAACCACCTGCGCCACCGGTAAGCCGATCTGCCGCACCATCAGTTCATCGATCGCATCAATCACCCGCCGATAATTCTCGTCCCCGTCCGGCACCAAAGTAGGCATCCAAGCCGTCACACCATTCCGAGCCAAATACCCCGCGATCTTTAAAAGCCCTTCAACATCAGCCGAATTAACATCAACCCCGACCGCCCCGTGATTATGGACATCGATAAACCCGGGAACTATTCCAAGCCTCGAGAAACGCGAGGCCGCATCACCAACCGTCGAATCGATTATCTCTACGATCAATCCATCCGCGAAAGAAATCGAGCCTACCGGCAAACCGCCAACCGTCTTCGAGTCTAAAAACGAGATCTGCTCCATACGAAAATTATCCACCACGACAACAAACCAGACAACCCAACAAAAAAAACCGCGTCGCCCCGACTAGCAGAGCGACGCGGCAATCAAAAGCAATACAGCGATTAGAAGTAGAACTTCGCTCCAAGCTGCATCACGCGCGGGTCACGCACCGAGGTGACCGATCCAAATGCCGAGCAACCCGTTGTGCAAGTCCCACCAAAAGCAACCGGTACGGTAGTCGTGTTCCATACCCCAGTACTAAGCCCACGGAAGTTTACAAAATTAAATACGTTGAACGCCTCCGCACGCAGCTGCACTCGATAACGTTCGCCGAATCGGATGTTTTTGCTTAGCGTAATATCGACTCGCCTGGTTGGTGGTCCATTTACGCTTCCTCGTGATCCGTTTCCGACATTGTTATTTGCAACAGTTCCCGAAAGCGGAGTCACCTGAAAACATGCCGGATTAAACCATTGTTGGAACGTTTGTGCACCACCCTGATTGGGGTTACACAGCGTATTTGGCCTCGCGACGGTAAGCGGCGGTGGAATCAAGCCAAGACCCGATGGGTCAAATCCTGATACCGTAGGTGTAAACGGCAGTCCCGTTTGATACGTTGCGATTCCGGAAAACTGCCAACCGCCAAGAGCCTTTCCTACAAAACCCTGCTGTTTACGAAACAGGGGAATCTCATAAATGTAGTTAACGGTCAGAATGTGCCGACGATCAAGAGCGGCCCGAGCCTTCTCGGTGCTAATGTCGTAGGTGTTCTGCGGCGAAGTAGACCGGTCATTCTGAGCGTCGGTAAGGTTTTTTGCCCAAGTGTAGGCAAGCTGCACCTGTGATGCGCCGGCGAGCCGTTGCGTCGCGGATACCTGCAGCGAATGGTAACTGGAATTGTATCTCGGCTGCACCACCTGAATTGATCGGTATCCTCGGTAAGGGCGGATCTGATCAAGTATGTTACTGGCGGCGCTTGCGAAAAAGGCAGTCCCGGCGACCTGACAAGGAGCAAGCGTCGGAGTTGGCCCGCCAATGTAGGTTGCACCGGTAGCACAAGCAGTCGGTCCCAAGGATATAGCCTTGCCTGGCTCTACAAGATTCCTCTCGAATCCGCCGATAAGGTGCGTTCCTTTGGAACCATAATAGCCAACCTGAACCACCGCTGACTTGGTTAACTGCTGTTGCCAGTCAAGTGTCCAATGTTGCATGTACGGCGTCTTCCATTTCGGGTCAATGCCCCTAATATTCGGAGCGGTATTTGAGGCAACGACGGCACACCCGACGGCGGGGTTATCAAGCGAAACACCAGAAATCGTACAGTTCTGTTGGAACGGAGGATTTGTTCCGATAATGGTCAAGATCATTCCATTTAGTACCTGCTCATGATAGATGCCATAGCCCGTTCGGATCGAGGTCTCGCCCTTGCCAAACGGATCCCACGCAAGTCCGACCCGCGGGGCGAAATCGGTCTTGTTAACTTCCATTATGTACTTGCCATACGGCGACTGGGTCGGCGTACAGTTTGGAAAAGTAGCCGAACCATTTGTATTGATGATCAGGCCGTTGCAATAGTTACCGGTTCCCGGAATTCGGTTGCCCGCTCCGGTGACGGCCGGTGCGGCCGCAGCGTTAAACAACGCGGGGTCAAAATTCGTCAGTCGTCCGTTCTTATCCCAGGGCGATCCAAAATACGAATATCGAACCCCGAGTGACACCGTCATATTGCCTCGGATTCTCCACTCATCCTGAGCAAAAGCCTCGATCGTTTTCTGCCTAAGGTCGGCAGTGTAATCAAAACTCGCCTGCGTAAAGGATAGGTTTGTACCCATTAGGAAATTCGCCCAAAGCTGTTGAGTCGCGTTACCGCCAGTCGGAACAACGCTCGCCGTCCCGCCTGGAGTAAGGAATCCACTGTAGAGACCCTCGTTAGATCCGGCAATAGCATTCTCATTCTTGCGGTACAACGAATAGGTTCCACCGAACTTCATTGCGTGGCTGCCAACGAGCCACGTAACGTCGCCCCCAAAATTAGCCTTGTAAGAGAAATTGTCGTATTGGCCCTGTCCCACGAGGCCGCTAAAGCCATTACCAGTAAGGCTCGGAATACGATCCCGGGTCCTAGGATAAGCAAGGGTTGGATTGATCGGCGAGTTGTTAAGAGCAAGTGTTCCAACATTCTCATTCTTAATCGCTCCGTAGCCATATGTAAACCGACCTTGAATGATCAAACTCGGACTTATCACATCTGTAAACTGAGCTGTGTGGGTCCTGCCCGGTGAATCCGTCGACAGTGTCGATACGCCGGGAAGGTTAGAACCCGAGCCAAAAATTGCGTTTCCATCGATCGACGGGATCTTGTCGCGTTGGTAACGATAGTTGACACCGATACGATCATTGAAACTATGATCGATCTTTAGCACTTCCTGCTCAAAATCGAGTGTGCTCTCAATCGGTGAATTTAGTGTAAAAGTTCCGGGAGTGGTAGGTTCCGGCAGTTTGTTGTAAACAAAATTAACGTACTGTTGAGCTATCGGACTGATCGGTCTCAAAGTACTGAGCGGCGTACCAGCGGCCAATGTCAGATTACACGTCGTTCCAGTTGCCTGGACACAGATAGGAACCGTGAAGATACCCTGTTTAAGCGCATTCGTAGGAACGGAGGAATTGAAAACGGGTGCCCGCTTGTCGCGTCGAAATTCCTGCGAGAAAAAGAAAAACGTGCGGTTGTACCGTTTAACCCATCCCTCGTCCGAATTTGTACCCATATTCAGGAAGTAGACCGGTCCACCCAGTGTCCAACCAAAGTTGTTATATCGGAAGGCCCTTCGTTTGATCTTACAATCCGACCTTGCTACCGCAGCGGTACCAAAAACGCTGGTACCGTCGCTACATTCCCGACCAATGGTTGCCGACAGGGCCGGATTCTGATTTGTAATAAAATCGTTCGCGTTCAGAGCCTCATTACGAATAAACTCGTAGACATTTCCGCGAAACTTAGCACCGCCGCCGCGAGTGATCACATTGACCTGGCCACCGCCGCTGCGTCCCGACTCTGCCGGATAAAGTGAACGCAAAACCCGGAACTCTCCAATCGAATCCAGACTCGGATAAGCCTGAATCGTTAGATTTGAACCACGATCGGTTACATCGGCTCCATCCACGGTGTATGTATTCTGGCTTGACCGGGCTCCATTAACCGAAATCTGGATTGTATTAACCGTACCCGTTTCAGGAGTGGTAGTACCGGCGGTAACAAAATCCGTCAGATCGTTGGACACGCCGGGGGCAAGGGTGATTAGCTGAACAAAATTACGATTGTTGATTGCGATCTCGCGGATCTGATCACCGTTGATCACTGTCGAGGTCTGTGCCGTCGTAGTCTCAATAGCTACCGCGTCAGCCTGAACAGTCACAGTTTCATCGATTCGTCCAGCTTGTAAAACCACGTCAACCGAACGGCGTTGTCCAACATCAACCTTGACGTCGGTCTGGTTATAACGCTTGAAGTTTGGAGCCTCGACACTTACCGAATAGATGGAAACAGGTAAATTCGGTGCCGAAAACTCGCCGTCCGAACTGGTTACCAATGTGCGTACCAATTGCGATCGTCCCGAATCGGTGATCTTAACCGTCGCACCCGCAACGCTGGCGCCGTTTGCGTCCTTGACGGTGCCAACAATATTCCCCGTGATATCCTGGGCCAATGTTCCGACGGCGCCGAGGCTGACGGCTAACAATAGGGCCAGTAAACAGAACGTTTTTCTCAACATATTCCCTCTCTATCCTTTGTATTTTTTCAAGATCCGGTCGAGTTATCCATAAAAATCAGTTACGTTTATGGACATTTATTCAAATTTTCGTTATCGCTATCCTTGCGATGGGTCGCGCAAAAATGGCAAAACCCTTGATATCAAACGCGTTGTTACGAAAAGGTGAAATCTGAATTGGTTATAACTCGATAACGCCTATTTGTAAAGCAAATATGATGCCCGACGCATGTTAAATTCTGCGATTTTTGGACTGACCAACTTTTCGATCGCTTCGGGCGTGTCACCGCGTTTGACAGCAACAAGTATTTCGGTATTGACGAGCAGCCTTGCATAACGATCTACCTGCCAATCGTTTGGATAAAGTTTTCGCAACGCGACGGCGATCTCGATGCCCGTTTTGAATGAATTGAACACTTTTCTATCCGTGATAACGATATTAATTCCGTTCACCTGTTCGTCCTTGAAGACCGAGGCGTTCGGTTTGAATCGGACCGGGATGAATCTGACACCGGCAATATTTTGCGTATTCAAATGTGTCGCAAGTTTTTGGCCGTCGAGCCACGGGGCACCGACTACTTCGAATGGCGTATCCGTGCCGCGACCGACGCTGACGTTTGTTGTTTCGAGCAGGCCGATGCCGGGATAGAGCGTCGCCTCGGTGAGCGAACGCATGTTCGGACTCGGGTTGACCCACGTCTGCCCCGTCTCGTCGAACCACATCGAACGCGACCAGCCGTCCATCTTGATCACGCGAAGATCGGCCCCGATCTTTCGCTCGGCGTTCATCATCATCCCAAGTTCACCGATGGTCAGGCCGTAGCGGACGGGCGTCGTGTGGGCGGCGATGAATGATAGTTTGTCCTCGTCAGCCAGCGAGCCTTCGACGGCATTGCCGTTGATCGGGTTTGGACGGTCGAGCACGAAGACAGGCTTCCCTGCCTTAGCGGCCTCTTCCATCACGTTCTTAAGCGTCGCGGTGTAGGTGTAAAACCTCGCTCCGATGTCCTGAATGTCATAGACAAACGCATCGATCGTCGCCGTCTGCTCGGGCTTCGGCCGTCGCATGCCGTCTTTGTAAAGCGAGTAAACCGGAAGCCCTGTTTTTTCGTCTTTCGTATCGTCGATCTTCTCAGTATCAAGCTCGCCGCGAATGCCGTGCTCAGGAGCAAACATCGCCGTCAGCTTCACATTCTTAGCTTCATGCAGAATGTCGATCGTCTGCTTCCCGGCGAGGTTGCGGCCCGTATGATTTGTAACCAACCCTATCTTCAGCCCTTCAAGCTGCTTAAATCCATCCCGCTCCAAAACATCGACCCCATTGAGGACGCTCTTCCCCGGGAACGCGGGCGACCCGCCCGCAACCGGCGAGGCTGCCGAAGTTGGTACCACCGCACGAGCCGCCGCCGCAACCACTTCCCTAAACCTCGGCACCTGAGCCGCCACCGTGGCGTTAAACTCAGCCTCGGCCTGTTTGAATTTCTCTATCGGCGTATCCTCGATCGCTGACGCAACGACCGTCGCTACCTTCGCTCGCAGCGGCCCGACGTCGCCTTTGCCGTCGGGGTGAACGCGGTTCGAGAGGAAGACGACAAACGTCTGCGAAACCCGGTCTATCCAAACGCTCGTTCCCGTAAAAACCGAATGCCCAAACGACCCAAGCGGAAACAGATCGCCGCGAT
>JANNWQ010000395.1:0-3081 GCA_031408595.1 Acidobacteriota bacterium
GCTAAAGCCCGACCTTTTTACTAAACTAAACGTCCGGCTAAGGCCGGAGGCAATTTATATGAAGGCTATCATTGTCCGCGAATTCGGCGAGCCCGATGTAATGAAACTCGAAGATGTCGAGATGCCGCGACCGAGCGGCACACAGATCCTCGTCCGCATCCACGCCGCCGGTGTTAATCCCGTCGATACATACCTTAGAACAGGCATACACGCTCACGCTCCGAAGTTGCCGTATACGCCTGGCAAAGATGGTGCGGGCGTTGTTGAGGCAGTTCGGGACGGTGTTACTAAGTTCAATGTTGGTGACCGAGTCTACACGGCAAATACCGTGACAGGTACGTATGCGGAATATGCGATCTGCGAGGAGGTCGACCTTGGCCGTCTGCCGGAGAATGTTACGTTTGAAAAGGGTGCCGGTATTTGGACGCCTTATGCGACTAGCTTTCGAGCTCTTTTTCAGAAGGCGAGAGCAAAGGCTGGTGAGACCGTATTGGTTCACGGAGCATCTGGCGGTGTCGGTATTGCGGCGATCCAGTGGGCTAAGAATGCGGGGCTAACTGTGATCGGGACCGCAAGTTCTGACGAAGGGAAGCTGTTGGTTGAGGCTCAAGGAGCGGATGCGGTCTTCGACCACACCGACGAAGATCACTTCGAACAGATCCGCGAATTCACCGGCGGAAAAGGCGTCGATATCATTATCGATATGCTCGCAAATGTGAATCTTGAACGCGATTTTGAATGCCTCGCGATGTTCGGACGCATCACCGTCGTCGGCAATCGAGGCTCGCTGCAATTTACGCCGCGTCTCGCTATGACCAAAGACGCGACGATCTACGGTATGTCGCTGTTTAACTCGCCGCAATCGCAGCGCGACGAGATCCACAACGCGATCTTCGAAGGCCTCAGCAACGGCTCACTCGACCCCGTCGTCAGCCGCACATTCCCGCTCGCCGAGGCTGCACAATCCCACCACGATGTTATTGAAAACAAAGCACTCGGCAAGATCGTTTTGGTTCCGTAAACGCTTCTAAGTTGTTAAGCCGCTCTTGAATCCGTCGAGAGCATCGAAGACCTGTAACGCATACTTCACATTCCCAAACGGGGCGGACACCTGGACGCCCTGAATGACGTCTTTTACCTCGAGTAAAGATTCGCGAGCGATGGCGATACCTTCGTCGCGGGCATGTTCTTTGCTTTTTTCCGACGCGACACGCATGCGTTCTAGGATGGCGGTGGTGACGTTGACGCCCGGAACTTCGTTATGCATGAACTCGGCGTTGCGGTACGAGATCAGGGGCCAGATGCCGGCGACTATCGGGATGCGGACGTGCGAGATCTTGTCGAGAAATGTCATTAGCTGGTCGGTATCAAAGACCGGTTGCGTGATCGCGTATTCCGCACCGGCCTCGACCTTCCATTCGAAGCGGCGAATTTCTTCGTCCAAATTTACAGCTCCCGGATTTACACCGACGCCGAGCGAAAACGCGGTCGGCTTTCCGATCGGATTGTTGCCGAGATCGAGGCCGTGATTGAGCTTGTTAGCCATGTTTGTCAGGCCTATGGCGTCAATGTCGAACACGGCAGTTGCGTCAGGATACGGCCCCATCTTTGGCGGATCGCCGGTGATGATGAGCAGATTATGAAGGCCCAAAGCAGCGGCTCCGAGCAGGTCGGACATCATACCGAGCAAGTTGCGATCGCGGCAGCAATAGTGAAGCACTGCCTCGATACCGATCTCGCGTTCGACGAGAACGGCGGTGGCCTGAGCGGACATTCTAGTCTGGGCACGCGGGCCGTCGGGAATGTTTACGCCATCGACTCCGGCATCTTTGAGCAGCCGAATGCTGTCCAGCGTCTTCTCTGCATCGCAGCCCTTCGGCGGCAACACCTCGACCGATGTGACGAATTCACCGCGCGCGATCTTAGCCGCCCAACGCGAACGCTCCTCCGGCGGAACGACCTGTACGTCTTCGGGCTTGAGCTCAAGCACTGTTGCAGGTTGCTTTGTAAAAGAGCGAGCACTCTGACGCGGGCTATCTGCCCGGATCGCGGTCGAAATTAGCTTAATGTGCGTTGGCGTCGTACCGCAGCAGCCGCCGACGAACTTCGCCCCTGCCTGAGCAAACCGTCTAGAAAATTCCGCCATGTATTCCGGCGAGCCCATGTAAAATTGGCGGCCCTGCACGTCACGGGGCAAACCGGCATTTGGCTGTGCGGAAAGCGGTTTCGACGTGACGGCACGCATCTTTTCGAGGGCGTTGAGAATGTGGTTCGGGCCCATGCCGCAGTTGAGGCCGATGACATCGACGTCGAGTTCGTCGAGGCGTTTTGTAAACGCGGCAGGCGTCGTGCCAAACGTCGTGTTGCCGTCCATCTGGATCGTGAACTGAGCGACGATCGGCAGATCGGACAGTTCACGGACTGCTTTAATTGCTTGTTCGATCGCAGGCAATTCAGAAAACGTTTCGAGAATAAAAAGATCGACACCGCCCTCGAGCAGGGCATCGACCTGCTCTTTGAACATATCTTTCGCCTCGTCAAACGACGTCGGGCCGTAAGGTTCGATTCTTAGCCCCAACGGACCGATAGCACCGGCGACGAAGACCTTGTCTCCAGCGGCTTCCCGAGCGAGTTTGACCGCCGCAATGTTTATCTCGCGAAGCCTGTTCTTCAACCCGTAAGCCTGCAATTTATGACGCGTAGCTCCAAAAGTATTCGTCTCGATAATATCTGCACCGGCCGCGACGTATTCCTCATGCACGGCGCGAACCAGATCGGGGGCCGTTATGTTCAGCTCGTCATAGCTGCGATTGATATACACGCCCTTGTCATAAAGCCGCGTGCCCACAGCTCCGTCAAAGACGTAGATGTGGTCAGTATCGAGAAGATCGCGAAAGTTTTTCATAATCTTATGTTCAGAGTGCAAGCTTTAGCTTGTGAGGCCGCAGAAGAACAAGCTGAAGCTTGCACTCTGAACTGAAAAAGCCCCGCCAAAACAGCGAGACTTTTTCGAATTCGATATGTCTATTAGCTGTTTAGCGGATTATTTAACGTGGTCGCAAGTCGCACTAACTCACCACG
>JANNWQ010000396.1:0-12230 GCA_031408595.1 Acidobacteriota bacterium
TGCGGCGAAGAGATGACGACGATATTGATACCGAGTTTATACCCGAGGCCAAACCCGCTTAGCCCCAGCCGAAAACGCGTCGCATGATCGGTAGCAATCTGTGGGCGGCAACCGTCTCGCGGAAAAAGGCCTCATGTTCGACCTCAACGCGGGCCATGTCGAGCAGGTCCTCAACGCATTCATCCATATCGAGTTCACGAGCAAACTCAGCAGCGTCTTCGTATTCGACCGAGTTCTGGCTCTCGAGCCGTCCGGCAAAATACATCGGCATAAACCAGCCTGACAGAAAACAAGTCGCCCCGAGTGTGCGGCCGATCGTCCAAAAGACTTCTTCTCTTAATGGTCGCGGTTTGGCATCGAACTTCTCCAGCCATTCGCCAACTCGCCGACGATGGTCCCATTCTTCGGCCTCGATCTCGCGGATTCGAGCTTTCTCCGGCGAATCTTTCAGCGAACGCCAATGTCCGCGATAGGCATACGCCGCCGCGACCTCGCCTGAGTAGGCGTTTTGCAGGATGCGGATGAGGCTTTTGCGGGCGTCTGGCAGTGCAGTCTTCGGCACGGGTATCACGCTTCCGGCACCCCGATACGAGCAAGCTCGGCATCCGGAATACCCTGGTGAAATCGCCTCGCTAGTTCGTCCGGGTCAAACTCACAGCCGAATGGCGGACGACCGATCTCGTTCATCCGGTCACTCGTGATGAAATCGTCGCACTCCTGTTTCGTCGGGAAATTGTCGACACTTAACTCGACCTCATTGCCGTCGGGGTCACGATAGTAAAGCGACGTCGTGAATTTATGATTCAGCGGAAGAAACGGCGTGATGCCTTGGGCCTTGAGCCGTTCGTATGTCGCAACCAAGTCGCCAAAGCTCGCGACGCCGTAACCAATGTGGTCGATGCCGGCTGCGGTGGGCACTCTATCGACCGTATCCGGGTCCTCAAAGATCACGATTCGGTGGTGTTCGTCATCGAACGTCATGAACGCCAGAAATTCATTCTCGTGCTGGATACGCGCGTTAAACACGGATACGTACCACTCGACCATTTCTCTGTACTTCTTCGCGCGGATGCCGTAGTGAGATAGGTATGCAGGTTTTGCAGTCATGTGATCACCTTGTTTTCGATTACCATTATACGCGATTTACGCCACCCAGCCAGTAGAGCCTTACGGACTTCGGGCATCGACTCATCGAGTTTCCGTCCGTTGTATGAGGAGTTTCATTATTTCTTCGGCTCCGATCTTGCCCTTTTTCTTGATGAACTCACGTGGCGTATTGTCGCCGATCTCAAATACGATCGACTCCATCTGATGTTGGGTGAGGAAGTAGTTGCGGGAAACTATCGCTGGTAACGGGCGGTCGTTGGCCTGAATGGTAGGCGTGTAGCCGGGGATCGCGGCCTGAATATTGGTCAGCCATTCCTGTACGAGGCCCGGCAGATTGCCCTCATGTTTGCGGGTCATCGGATAGTAGATGTCATTCCAGGTCGAATGAAAATCTATGCCGAAATAGAACTTACCACCTGTCGCCTGCTCGCGACGCTTGAGAAAATTGCTCACAGCGAGGCCCTCGGGCTGGTTAAAAGTGGTCCAATCGCGATTGAGGTCGATGCCTCCGGCGTTGTGCCGCCAATGGCCCGCGTCGACGCCGTCAGGGTTCATCAGCGGAACGACATAGATGCCCCAATCTTTGCGAAAATCACGTGCGAGCTTCCCTGGCCCCGCCATCGTCTCGATAAATGACTGCATCGCAAAATAGCCGGTCACCTCTGGCGGATGCTGACGCGAGATGACGAGAATCATTTTTTTCGAGGCCATATTACCGATCTTTAACATCCTCAGCGGTTTTCCGCCTTTGCTGCGGCCGATCGTTTCGGTTTGATATCTGCCTGTAGAAGCGATCCGGTCTAGCCAGCCAAAAACAGTCCGAGACGATTGCAGTTCCTGGGCACTGATCCAGATCGGATCTTTACCAATGGCGAGCTGCATCGTTATGCTTTTTGGGCGTGCCGACGGCCCGGATGTGCCCGTGCCTTTCCCTTCGTCGGTGATCCGCTCTTTTTCGACGAGCTTCCATTTGCGGCTGTTATAGCTTATCTGCGGATCGTATCGATGGCGGGCAAACGCCGGATAAATGAGCCGGACCTTAATGTCCTTTTTCCGGTGCGACCAAACTTTGAAGGCATACCACGGGCTCATGTTGATCGGCTCGTTCTCGGGCAGGATCGATATTACATAGCGTCCTTCAGCATCCTTTTCTATCCTGTTGACACGGGCTCCGTCGAATTTATTCGAGAAGAAAACACCATCATCGGGAAACCTGAAAGTGCCTTTCCTCTGACGCTCAATAGGGCGGGTACTAGTATCGACAATCTGGCCGGTCTGTGCGTCCTGGGCGACCAACAGCAAGGGAAACGCAGCAATTGCAAGCACACTGACTAAAAACGTCACGGCTCTGACCAGGCTGGGGTAGTGGACGGTTTTATTCACGGCGAAATTTTGAGTTGGCATCTTGCTTATCCCGTTGTCGATAGTGTTCGGCCCGGCATGTTTGTCCTAAATGCTAATTTCCCATCTTATGTTATCCGAATCAAATCTTCGCTTGACATAGTATGAACTTAGAATTATTCTAATCCAAAATACATGGTCGATGTTCCAACAAATGCAATCGGAAGTCTCGGACTGACTAAACAGCGGACAGCTGTCCTGCAGGTCATCCGCGAATCGGAAGGGCATTTGACTGCGAATGAGGTCTTTGAGAATGCGCGACGGATATTACCGAGCATATCTTTTGCGACCGTTTATAATTCGCTGCATTACCTCAAGAACGAAAGTTTGATTGGCGAGGTAACGTTTGGCAACGACGCGAGCCGCTACGATCGGAACCTGACCCGGCATGATCACGCGATCTGCAACGATTGTGGAAAGCTCGTTGATCTGGATCTGCGCATTCCAACCGCTCTTCTAAAAGAGGCGGCGGAGCTTTCGAAATTCACTGCCCGGTCGATCGAACTCACGCTTCGCGGTTTATGTCCTGATTGCGAGGATCAGTTGTAAGGCGTAGCTATTTTGAATAAATTACAAGTTTTTTGGTTCTAAGAAAATTAATAAAGGGAGTTAGAAATGGGAGAAAACGGAAATAACGAGACAAACGGTGCGAGCAAGTGCCCGTTTACGGGTGGAGCTATAAAGTTTACGACCGAAAGCAGCCGGTCGAATCGCGATTGGTGGCCGAAGATGTTGAATTTGAACATCCTGCGTCAGCACTCGACGAAGTCCGACCCGATGAGTGAGGATTTCGATTATGCGAAAGAGTTCATGACGCTCGACTATGCGGCGTTGAAAAAGGACCTGGCGAATCTGATGACCGATTCGCAGGACTGGTGGCCGGCGGATTTTGGACATTATGGGGGCTTATTCATCCGTCTGACGTGGCATGCAGCAGGAACCTATCGTATTGGTGACGGACGCGGCGGCGGTGGCCGTGGGCAGCAGCGTTTTGCTCCGCTCAACAGTTGTCCGGACAACGTAAACCTCGACAAAGCCCGTCGTCTCCTTTGGCCCATCAAACAGAAATATGGCCGAAAGATCTCATGGGCGGATTTGTTCATTCTCGTTGGTAATGTCGCGCTGGAAACGATGGAATTTAAGACATTCGGTTTCGGCGGTGGACGCGAGGACGTGTGGGAAGCAGATCAGGACGTTTACTGGGGAGCCGAAACGACCTGGCTGGCCGGAGACGTTCGCTACAAGCATGGATCGGAAGGCGTTGAGGGTGAAGGTGTTCTCGTTTCTGACGACACGGCGGATGGCGACGTCCATAGCCGAAAGCTTGAGAATCCGCTTGGTGCGGTGCAGATGGGTTTGATCTACGTCAATCCGGAAGGCCCGGACGGAAATCCTGACCCGATTCTCTCGGCCCACGACATTCGCGACACGTTTGGTCGAATGGCAATGAACGACGAGGAAACGGTCGCGTTGATCGCGGGCGGGCACACTTTTGGCAAGACGCATGGTGCGGCTCCCTCGGATCACGTTGCGGTCGAGCCGGAAGGTGCGGGCATAGATGCTCAGGGATTCGGCTGGCACAACAGTTATGGAACTGGAATGAGCGGCGACACGATCACTAGCGGCCTCGATGTGACGTGGACGACAACGCCGACGAAGTGGGGCAACAATTATTTTGAGAACTTGTTTGGCTACGAGTACGAACTAACCAAGAGTCCGGCCGGCGCCCAGCAGTGGGTTGCTAAAGGTGCGGACGCGATCATCCCCGATGCTTTTGACGGGCCAAATAAGCTGCCGACGATGTTGACCACTGACCTGGCACTGAGGTTTGACCCGGAGTACGAAAAGATCTCGAGACGATTTCTCGAGAATCCCGACCAGTTCGCGGACGCATTTGCACGGGCGTGGTACAAGTTGACGCACCGCGACATGGGGCCGATCGGTCGCTATCTCGGGCCCGAAGTGCCGGATGAAGTTTTGATCTGGCAAGACCCGGTCCCGGAGGGCGTGTCGATAAGCGACAGCGACGTCGCCGCTCTCAAGGGTCAGATACTCGGTTCCGGCTTAACGGTCTCACAGCTTGTTTCGACAGCATGGGCATCGGCTTCGACATTCCGCGGCAGCGACAATCGCGGCGGAGCCAACGGTGCACGTATTCGCCTGTCGCCGCAGAAGTTCTGGGAAGTGAACAATCCGGTTCAACTCGATCAGGTGCTAAGTGTGCTTGGCGCGATTCAGAGCGAATTCAACGCTGGCGGCAAGTCGGTATCAATGGCTGATTTGATCGTTCTCGGCGGTAATGTGGCAATAGAAAATGCGATCAAGGCCGCCGGTGGTGGCGACGTGCCGTTTCCGTTCAAATCTGGCCGTGGTGACGCGACGCAGGAGCAGACCGAGGTCGATTCCTTCAAATTCCTCGAACCGCAGGCTGACGGCTTCCGCAATTATAAGAAGGGCCATCACAAAACGCCCGCCGAAGAGATGCTGGTCGATAAGGCGAATCTGCTTGGACTGACCGCACCGGAAATGACCGTGTTGGTTGGAGGATTGCGGGTACTCGGGGCGAACTACGACGGGTCGAATCATGGAGTTTTCACCTCGCGTCCGGGCCAGTTGACTAACGATTTCTTCGTCAACCTGCTCGACATGAGCACGAAGTGGGAACCGTCTGGTGAAGCCTACGAGGGCCGCGACCGGGCGACGGGCGAAACTAAATGGACGGCTACCCGTGTCGATCTCGTTTTCGGTTCGAACTCCGAGTTGCGTGCACTCGCCGAGGTTTACGCGTGTGCCGACGGCGGTGATAAGTTTGTTAAAGATTTCGTCGCGACCTGGAACAAAGTGATGAACCTTGATCGTTTTGACCTTGCTTGATATCGATTGAAACTTGGGGACTTCGGCGGCTCGGAAACGAGCCGCCTTTTTTATTCGCTAGTGGGCCCTGGCTTTAATGACGACTCGATCATGTCCCTAAGGACCTCAAGATCGACATCCTCGAGCTTATTGACGTAGATACAGCCGACGCCCTTCTTATACTTGCCTAATCGTTCGAGAGCTGCGGCGTGGTTTCCAAGGCCGCCCATCAGATAAACTGACAGATTGGCCTTGCGCGGGGAGAAACCAATTTCCAGCCAATCAACTTCGCGTCCTGTAGCCGGACTCGTGTATATCTTATTCCCAAACCCAATGATCGAACCGCCCCACATTTGTGGCTCTTCGCCGCTCGCCTTTTCATCAACTCCAGGATCACAAAGCTGTCATTACGCTTCTGTTCGTCCTCGATCGAGTTTAGAAAATCCTCCACGCTCGCGGCGGTTGGTTTTGTTTTTATCTCAGCGAGTATTGAACTCTTTTCGGCCATTTGACCCATGATCGTGCATTCTAGCCGTGGAACCTTCAATACATGCCTCTAATTTGTTCGGGAGTCAGCCTCAAAAACCTAGCCGCGTTGTTGAATAAAATATCCCGTTTCTGCTGGTTGGTCAGAAATTTTGCGTTGTTTATTCTGCCGATGGCAAACTTTATGGTCTCCGGCCAAACCATGTTGTCCGAGCCAAACATTATTCTTTTGCCAAATCCCGCATTTACGAGCCTTTCCAGGTAAAAATAATACTCTTTTTCCGGAATTGCGTAGCTGATAATGCCAAGATCCACAGTCAGTTGAGGATGGGCATACATGGTGGCGATCATATCGTCAAGCATCGGCCAGCCGGCGTGCATGGCATAGACCCGCAATTTCGGATGCTTGACTAATGCTTCTTCCAGTCCCAATGCGCTGTGAAGTGATGCTCTGTAATTTTTAGCTCCTAAATAGATAACACCAGGAGGCCCGGTACCGACATGAATACCAAGTGGGATGTCTAATTCCTCGGCCATTTTAAGGTAAGGTTCAAACGCTGGGTCGCTCGGCGAGTAACCTTCGTATTGGATCGCAACCTCACCAAAAACCTTAAATTCTCCTGACTTGAAAAGCTTGCTCAGTGCAGCAACAGTCAATCCACTTTTTTCGGCTATACCAAAGTCCCAAACCACCGCATTAATAACTCTTTTCGGGCTTTCGGAATGCCATTTTCTTACCAAATCAGGGCTCCCACTTGTAATCGCGTAAACGTTATTGTCCTCCAGCGCTTTTAACGTCTGTATTCTTAGCAGGTCATCGGTAAGTGGGGATGTGGTGGAATATTTGGCAAGATCTCCACTTTTCAAAAATGTCGAACCGTAATCGATCTTTGGGTCGTTATAATCCCAGTTGTCGAACGGAAGCCCGATTTTTAATGGCGGAGGACCTTGTTCGTCGGCCCGCATAGCGTGCAGATGCATGTCAATGACCGGCAGCGGCCTTTTTGGGAATGCCTTTTTTACCTGTCCAAGAAGAGAAGATGGCCCGGCAACTAGCAACGCACAGAAGAACAGAAAAACGGAAAATTTTTTCATGTAGATTTATTGACCATTAAGATTCGCCCCTACAAACTACGCTTATATTCACGATGAGTCGAGTGGCCGCAAACGTTTGCGGCTTCACTCCACTTAGCTTGGGAAAATCTATACCCTTAGCGAGCCGCGGAAGGCTCTGGCGGCGTAGTACGATTCGGCGCCGTTATGATAAATGAAGACCTGGCCGTAACGCCAGTCACCGAAGATGGCTCCGCCGAGCTCGCGGATGCTGGTTGGAGTCTCGAGCCAACTGGATGTCTTGGTATCAAAACGCCCGAGTTTTTGCAGCTCTCTATATTCTGCTTCGTTCAGGATCTTAACGCCTATCGCGGCCGCAACCTCGAGGGCACTGCTTTCCGGTTTGTGCTCCTTTCGCGATTCCCACGCGGCCCGGTCGTAGCAGAGGCTGCGGCGGTCTTTGGGCGTTTGGGGTGAACAATCGTAAAGAATATATTCGCCCGTCGATTTATCAAACCCGACAACATCCGGCTCACCGCCGGTTCTGTCCATTTCGCTGAGCGACCACAGTTTTGCGGGATCAGCCTCAAGTTTGGCGCGCACGCCAGCCCATTCGATACTTTTATGGCGGTTCATGTTTTTCTCAAAACGGGCTTTCAATTCGCTGAGTAGCTCTATTCTCTGATCGAGCAACAAATTCTTTTTCGACATATTTTTTATCAATCTTCGTTCTAAACAAAGGGGCACGCGGGCTTCAAAGATAGCAACTTCAAACACGCCGGGCGGCTTCGATCACGGCGATGTCGATCTTTTTCATGGTCATCATTGTGTCGAAGACGCGTTTGGCGACCGCGGGTTCTAATGATCAGTTGCCGGCACGCAGTTTTTTCAACATATCGACAGCGTTGGTGTTTTTCGGGTCCAGATCCAGCGACTTCTCGTAGTTTTTTATGGCTAGTTCTTTGTCTCCATTCAACATATAGGCTTCGCCCAAGCTGTCATAGACGTTTGAGGATTGCGGGAAGGCCTCGACGTTGAGTTTGAGGATCTCAATAGCCTCTTTAACCTTTTTACTATCGAGCAGATCATATCCCAAACGATCGAGCAGCCGCTCGCTGAAATCATAATTGTCCGGCTGCGTGCGTTTCAGGTCTCGGTATTGCTGTAAGGCGGGTTCGATACCTTTTCGTTCGATAGTTGCCGCGAGCAAATCGCTGATGGCCATCACGGGCAGCTTATACGGCTCTCCGAAAGCAATGTCCGACAGATCATCGGCAACCTTGTCTACCTTGTACCTCTGTTGATTGCTTAGCACGATGACCGTCACTTTGTGGGCGGTGAAGCGTTTGAACCAGGTAGAAAAACCGTTGATGTCGCCGCCATGTTCGATCATTTGCCGGTTAGACCGTTTGCTGATGGCCCAGCCGTAGGCGTACTTCGATCCGGGCATAAAATCGATTTCCTTAAATGGAGTAAAGGTTTCATCAAGCGACTTTCGGGAAACGAGTTTTTCCGTATAAAGAGCCTTATCCCAAAGCAGCAGATCTTCCGTCGTCGAATACAGCGCGCCTGCCGCATACGGAAACCCCATATCCGTGTACGTCGCATTGACGAATGTTTGTCCAACTCGGCGGTAACCGCTCGCCCGATTTGGAACGAGGGCGAGCGAATCGTCGTAGCCCGAATTCTTCATTCCGAGCGGCGTGAAAATATTATCCCGCAAAAATTCAGCGTAAGGCTTGCCGGATGTCTTTTCAATTATCAAACCGAGCAGGTAATAACCTGAATTGTTATATGCAAACTTCTCACCCGGCGTGAATTCGAGCGGTTTGCTGCGCAATAGATCCACCAATTCGGCAGGACTGTAACTCGAGAGACCTTTTGGAGCATCACGCAGATTCGTGTAATTGATCATGCCGGAAGTATGGGTGAGCGCATGCCGTATCGTGATCGGCTGCCACGCCGCCGGACAGTTTTCAAAGAACTTGCAAATAGGATCCTCGACATTCAACTTTCCGCGCTCCTGTAGCATTATTATTGCCATCGCGGTGAATTGCTTGGTAATGGAACCGACGCGAAACACAGTTTGCGGAGCGTTCGGCACGTTAAGCTCGTAGTTCGCCATTCCATAGCCTTTGCTGAGGATCGGCTTCCCATCCCGTGCCACCAAAACCGAGCCGCTGAAATTTCTGAGTTTGTAGGCGGTAGTCAAATACTCGTCGACTTTGGCCGCGATCTGACGATCCGATGGCGGCGGCGAAACTGTATTTTGGCCCGCAGAAGATTGAGCCAGAAACAAACATAAAGCTATCAATGCGACGATCCGGTTTACACGATCACGGTTGGTAGGCATACGATTCTATCTCCTATGCTGAAGCGAACGATATCGTTCTTTTCATAATAATAACGCAAGAAGAAGCCGGGACAGTTCCTTACACCGACGCGACGCGGTTGTAAACCGTGTTTCTTTCCACGGCCTCGAAGCCGGCACGTTGGATCATTTCGATGATCTCTTGTTTGGTCATTTTTACTTCGCCTTCGGCGGCGTAGGCGTGGGTTAGTTCGCCGCCGTCGGTGATGGTGCCGTCGAAGAGGTTGACGCCGAATCCTAAGGCACGATTATTCGACGAGTTCATCATTCTCATTCCACGACCGATGTGTGGTCCGCGACGATCTGCCAGCGGCCGGACCATCCTACCCACGTCGTGGTGTAGCGTTTAGTTATATTAAACGGTTTACCAGCGTTGGTGCCCACGTAGCGTATCATCCCGGTTTCGACGGCGGTAGAACTATCCACTACTCGCACCCTTTGGTCAAGGAACACGGCAGATGCCAGCTTGATCTGATTGGTTTTATAACCTTCTACATCTTGAGTTTTAGTCGAGATCTTGCCGTCGCGACTCGTGTAGAGATAGTCATCGGCGAGCACCCTGCGGAGCGCGGCAATATCACCATTCCTTTCGAGTTCCGCATAGCTGAGGCCGCTTTTCAGACGTTTCATCAGATCATTGTATTCACGGCCAGCTTTGAGCACCTGTTGCTCCATCAGCTTGTCGTCGTTGGGTTGTTCCGTGTCCTGTTCAGCAATGACCATCCAGCGGCCCCGTCTCTTTTCAAAGGCCACCATGTGCCGTCCTCGAGCTGTTTGGGGCTCCGAATCGGGAGCGTCAATTGGTACGGTTTTGGACATGTAGTCGTTGGTTACGACCGCCATGTCGCCCACGACGCGCGTCTTTATGTTGTCATGCACGAGCGAAACCGTGCGGGATCTTGGTTTCTCCTTCGTACGCCGGAAGAACGCCAGCACACCTGCTCGATCTGTGCCGCGACCGTTTGCACCCGTGTAGATGTAATCCTCCGCCAATACGGCCTCGAGGAAGGCGATATTTCGATCGGCTATGGCCTTGTCATATTCGATCATGAAGCCGCGCACCTCCGCTTCGGCTTCGTTGCCTTGGGCAACGGCAGCGAAGCACGAAACAATTGTAAGAGCGACTACAGCGAGCAGTTTTTTCATATCAATGATGGATTCGATAGACTCGTCGCAACCTTTTCCACGCGGTTGTCGACGGTATCTCTTTCCACAGCTTCGAAGCCGGCGCGTTCGATCATGGTGATTAGTTCGGCTTTGGTCATTTTGGATTCGCCACCTTCTTCGACGGAGTAGCTTTGGGTGAGACTACTACACTTTCCTGCTTTGTAGCAGTGATCTTTCAACCATCAGGCGACCGAACTAGTGTCATTAGAACGGAGCCCTTTACCTTTTCGACCTTTCCCGACTTTAGCTTGTATTCATCATGATATAACCAGGCAGCTACCGCCACGTCCATGCTCAACGCTTCCACGACTATAGAGTCCACCGTGCCCGAATGACTGACCCATCCGCAGACTAGTTCTCGTAGCCCTTCTTCGTATTCTGAAAGCGAGATCGTATAAATATCGTTTGACCCGACGTAGATCATATCGTCGCGGACGAACTTAGAAACCGGCGTCACATTGTTGCATTTTGCGGAGCTGAATCCTGACATGTAGGAACGGATAGTCGTTTCAACTTCATTCTTTACCACGCTTTGAAAATCAGGTGTTTTGAGCGGAGATTTTGAAGGCACCAACTGAGAGTAGCTCGTAACCGCGACGCACCAGAGTATAACCGGGAACAATAAGCGCAATTTCATATTAGATATCCGTCATGCAGCCACATTTTCAACCCGATTATAAACCGTATCCCTTTCTACGGCTTCGAAGCCCGCACGCTGGATCATTTCGATGATCTCTTGTTTGGTCATTTTTACTTCGCCGCCGGATTCGACGGAGTAGCTGTGGGTGAGCTCGCCGCCGTCGGTGATGGTGCCGTCGAGATCATTCAGCATCGAAATTTACTTTATCGTATATGTCAGCAAGCGAGAGCCGGCAGTCTATCGACTCCAGCGTAATACTGGCATCGAGCCCGGCGGCATCTGAGAGCATCCAAAATCCGTCTCCGTGCTTTACGTATTTTTCTAGGTGGGGACGATATTGGGCGACCAGAAGATATTCTTTTAGAGTTGGAATGCTTCGATACGACTGAAATTTTTCACCGCGATCGTAACTTTCAGTGGAATCGGAAAGGATCTCGATGATCAAGACGGGATTGAGCAGAGTGTCGAATTCGTCGTCTAAAAATTCCGGTTCTCCGCAAACGACGACAATGTCCGGATAGGTGTAAAGGCGAGTCTTTGGCACCCAGACTCGCATATCGTTAGAATAGTTTTCACAGTCCTTTCCCTTTAGATGCTGCCACAACATGCCGGACAAATTTGTCGATACAGTATTGTGTTTACGCCTCGCCCCGGACATCGCCACGATTACGCCATCACGATATTCGTGCCTTTGATCGGCGGCCCTTTCGAATGCGAGGAATTCTTCGGGCGACATTTTGGTTGGAATAGGATTTGGTGTCATTACTTTACCTCACGCGGCAACTTTTTCTACACGATTATACACCGTATCCCGTTCCACAGCCTCGAAGCCGGCACGCTCGATCATTTCGATGATCTCTTGTTTGGTCATTTTTACTTCGCCTTCGGCGGCGTAGGCGTGGGTTAGTTCGCCGCCGTCGGTGATGGTGCCGTCGAGGTCGTTGGCGCCGAAGTGGAGGGCGGTCTGGGCAGTGGCTTTGCCGAGCATGACCCAGTAGGCCTTGATGTGGCCGAAGTTGTCGAGCATCAGGCGTGAGACGGCGATGGTCTTGAGATTGTCGATCGCGTCGGGGCCGGGGAGCGACGACAACGCCGTTCCGGGCGGATAGAACGCGAGCGGGATGAAGCACTGGAAGCCGCCGGTCTTGTCCT
>JANNWQ010000397.1:0-2243 GCA_031408595.1 Acidobacteriota bacterium
CGCGGCGAAGACTACGAGATGTTCGCGTCGAAGGTCGAGTACGGCGACGAGAAGAACGCCACGATCGCGAAGGTCTTCAAAATGTACGACGATCGGCTGAATACGGCGAACGCTCTCGATTTTGATGATCTGTTGATCAAGACCGTGAAATTACTGAGGAAATCAGCGGAGACTCGTGAGAAATATAACGAGCGATTCAAATATATTCTCGTGGACGAGTATCAGGATACGAACGCTTTGCAATTTGCACTGATAAACTACCTGACCGAGAAGCAGCAGAATATCTGCGTGGTCGGCGACGATGCTCAGAGTATTTATGGGTTTCGGCAGGCGGATATTCGCAACATTCTTGGCTTTGAAAAGCACTTTCCGAACGCGAAGGTCATCTTGCTCGAACAGAATTATCGCTCGACGCAGACCATCCTTGATGCCGCCGATGCGATCATCAAGAACAACGTAAACCAGAAGAAAAAGAAGCTCTGGACGGCAAATCCGGGCGGCGAACGCATCTTCTATTGCCAGGCATACGACGGCGACGGCGAGGCACGTTTTGTCGCCTCGAAAATCGAGGAGCACCAACGCCGCAGCCACTCCGAACGCATCGCCGTGCTCTATCGCACAAACGCCCAGTCGCGGCTGTTCGAGGAATCGCTGCGTCGCCACCGCATCGATTACAACATCGTCGGCGGCTTCTCATTCTACGAGCGAGCCGAGGTCAAGGACATCATCGCGTATCTGAAACTGGCGATGAACCCGTTCGACGACATCGCTTTTTTGCGGGTCATCAATACGCCAACACGCGGACTCGGTAAGACCTCGCTCGACGAGCTGCAACGCCATGCAAAGGCAAACGGTTCATCGCTCTGGATGGCCGCCGCGACCGTCACCGATCCGGGAATCGATCAGCCGGTGAACCTGACGCCGCGTGCGAAGGAAGCTTTTCGTGCCTTTCGAAAGGTGATCGAGAATCTGATCCAGAAGATAAATGAGACCGGCATCGGTGGCGAACGCCCGGTCACGGACATCGTTGTCGCGGCGATCGAGGACACGGGATATGCCAATTCGCTTCGCATAGAGAACACGGACGAGAGCCTAGCACGGCTCGAAAATCTGGAGGAATTGGTCAACGCCGCCGTCGACTACGACAAGCAGGAAGAGAACGGCCTGCGGGATTTTATAGACCACGCTGCACTTGTTTCTGATACCGACAAGTACGACGGCACCGCACCTGTCACGCTGATGACGGTTCACATGGCGAAAGGTTTGGAGTTTCCGGTGGTTTTCCTGGTCGGTCTTGAGGACGGTGTATTTCCGCATTCCCGTTCGGTCAGCGACCCCAAGGAACTCGAAGAAGAACGCCGCCTCGCATACGTCGCGATCACTCGTGCGGAAAAGACGCTCTACGTTACGCACGCGATGCGTCGACGGACATACGGCGAAGAGATCGCTGCCGAGCCTTCCCAGTTTCTGAACGAAATGCCGCTCGAATTGATCGACGACCTCTCGAGCGGTTCGTCGTGGCTCTCATACGCTCGCAGCTCGACCGCAATGACCGCTAAGGCGACGCTCAGTGCGTTAAAAGGTGAGCCCCGAGTAGTCAAACCGAAGAATCTCTACGCAGGCAAGACCTACAACAGTGCGGATTCGGTCGCTGAGTTCTTTAAGAAGCGAGGCCTAGAACCACCGGTTGGCTCGGAAGTGAGATCGGCCCCTGAGCCTGAGAGAGATGTCGACGTTCCCGATTCACGGCCTTTATCGACGCTCGACCGTCTGCGGGCAGCCGGAACCAAGCCTTCCGACCTTGCTGATCGCCCAACGGTGATCGGCCTCGTTGCCGGGTCGCACGTTCGTCACGAAAAGTATGGCCGCGGCCTCGTGCTGCGACGCGAAGGTTCGGGCGACACGGCTAAGCTGACCGTGAGTTTCCCTGGTTTCGGGCAGAAGAAACTGATCGAAAAGTTTGCTAAACTCCAAAAAGATTGAACGCTGGACCCTTGTAAAGCGTAATTTTGTTCGGTTCCACATAACGCTATGAAAAACACGATCTTCGCATCATTCGCCATCGCTATCTTGCTCGTCGTCGGCCTTGGTTGTAGCTCGATCAATCCGCTTGCGGAGAAAAACACTTCGAACACCAGCACTACTGCCAATTCCAACAAATCTCTGACCGACAAAGCCATAGACACCGCCGTCGGCGAGCAAAAGATCGGCATCCCCGAATGTGACGAGGTAATGGACATGCT
>JANNWQ010000398.1:0-4338 GCA_031408595.1 Acidobacteriota bacterium
CACTAAGCATCCTTCGGCAAAGTTCGCGAATCCATTACACAAGAAATATGCAACAATCTGTATAAAGCTGCGTGAGTCCAGTAGCTTTACTCGAAACTCTAAACAAATTTTCCTGTTTAAGTTGGTTATGAAATTTTCCAAAACGTTTCTAGCCCTGACGCTGACGCTTACGTTCTCTGCCGCATTGGTCGTTGCCCAGTCGAACGAGGGCACGATGATTCTTTCGGTCAAAGACCAGTTCGGCGGAGTGGTCGCGGACGCGGAGATAGCTGTGGTCTCGCCGATTTCCGAAACAAAGGTATGGAAAACAAAGTCGGATCGTAACGGGGCTGCCAGGATCACAAGGCTTCCCGCAGGAGAATATCGTATTGCTATTGTGGCAAAGGGCTTTAAGGATTACCGGAACTCGGAACTTTCTATTCGTAACGGAGAGGCAAAGGAGATCAACGTTGTTCTCGAGGTCGCTCCGATCGAATCAAAAGTCGATGTTAGCGAAAATGATGCAACCGAGGCAGAAAAAACAGGTTCGACCGTCGTCCTGAATGAAGAGCAGATCTCAAATCTCCCTGACGATCAGGAGGCTCTAGAGAAAGCGATCCGACAGATCGGGCAATCTGTTACCGGCGAGGACTTGCCCGTCAGTGTGAATGGTGTGCAGGGGGGAACGATACCACCGAAAGCCGCGATCCAGCAGATCAGGGTCAATCAGAATGTTTTCTCTGCCCAGTACGAAGGGCCTTGGGGCGGCGGTATCGAGATCCTTACTCGTGCGAGCGTGGACCGGTATCGCGGGTACGTTGGATTTACGTTTGCCGATTCGCGGCTAAATGCTTCCGATCCATTCATCGGTCAGCGTGTCCCTTATCAGGCGAAGACATACTTCGTTAGTTTGTCAGGGCCTCTGTTCGGAAAGAAGGCAAACTTCAATCTGTACGCGAGTTCGTCAAAGGCAGATTCGAGTGCGGTAATAAATGCGATCATTCTTAACACTGCGTTTCAGCCAGTCGAATTCAAACAAACTCTTCTGACGCCAAACCGGTCTGAGAGAATTAGCCTAACGGTCAATGTTGATCCTAACCCCAAACACAAGCTGTATTTTAGTTACGGCCTCGCCGCCAACCGCGCGGAAAATCAGAATACGGGTGGATTTTCGCTGCCAAGCCGGGCGAATGATACTGGAAATCAATATCATAATCTACAATTTTCAGATACATACCTGATCAACCCAAATGTTGTAAACCAAACCCGCTTTTCCCTATCGTATAACTCAAGCAAGAGTTTTGGGGGCAGCAACGCCGCGGCCATCAACGTGCTCGACGCATTCTTCGGCGGCGGCTCGCAGCAGAATACGGCGACTGGAAGCTTTAACTTTGATGCGGCAAATGACGCAACGTGGCAGATGGGAAGATATGCACTCGGTATCGGTTTCCGATTTCGTGGTGAGCGGATCTCACAGGACTCGAAAAGTAACTTTGGCGGAACGTACACCTTCAGCGGCAGAGTCGCTCCGGTATTGGACGCGAACAATGTTCCCGTGATCGGCCCGGATGGTAATGTTGTGACAACGCAGATCAGCAGCCTTGAGACATATAGACGCACGCTCTTATTTAGACAGCTTGGCTACACCAGCCAGCAGATCAGAACCTTAGGCGGCGGGGCAAATCAGTTCACGATCTCCGGCGGCGATCCGCTGATCGTAGCCTCGCAATATGATATCGGCGGATATGTCCAGAATAGTTACAAGATCTCAGAGACACTCGCCGCGAGTTTCGGAGTTCGGTATGAGAATCAAACGAACATCGGAAGCCACTTCGACATCTCGCCGCGATTGGGGTTGGTCTGGTCCCCTAAGTCGAAGGAAAAACAGAACCCGCTCACGATCTTGCCGCGAATCAGCATCGGCTACGGAATGTTCTATTCGCGTTTCGGCCTTAATAGCACTGTCGGTGTTAGACAGGCGAGCGATCCGAGCCGCTTGCAGTATTTGATAACCGAAACAAATGTACTCGACATATTCCCGGGCGTGCCAACCATTGCTCAGCTTGGTCAATTTGCCCTTCCGCGGACGCAGAGATTTATCGACGACGAATACCACACGCCATATCAATCGCTGCTAAACATCACCGCGACCAAACGGATGCCGAAAGGTTTTTCCTTAAATTTCACCTATTCCGGCGGCCGGCTCTTCCGGCAAACACTTACGCAGAATATCAACGCTCCGCTCGCGGGAACATTTAATCCACAGGATCCATCGACCGCGATCCGTCCGTTTGGAAATGTTGGAAATATCTATCGGATACAGTCGAGCGGCAAGATAGAGAACGACCGATTCTCGATCAATATGGGCCTGCCCCAATCGCAGAAGATGTTTGGCAATCTGAGATACAGCTGGGCACGCACTCGAAGTACGGTCACGACCGGCAGCGGATCATCGTTTGACCCGTATGATTTCAGTCAGGAATATTCGCCCGGGTCAAACGACGGCGTACACAGCGTAGGAGGCTACCTGTATTACTCTTTCCCTTCCAAGATCCAAGTCAGCGGAGATTTTTCGGTCAATTCGGGCTCACGATTCAATATCACGACCGGGCGAGATACAAACGGTGACGGATATTACACAGAACGACCGTCATTCGCAACTGACCCCAACAGACCGGGCGTCATATCAACTACGTACGGCTTGCTCGATCCAAATCCACGGCCCGGAGACCGACTCATTCCACGCAATCTCGGACGCGGCAGCAAACTCATCTTTTTCAATTCCTCGATCTCAAAGACCTTTGGATTTCAGGAAGACAAGGTAAAAAAGACACCGCCGAAACGCAGCCTGATGTTCAGCCTGCGCGTGAACAATCTCTTTAATATTTTCAATAAAAACACACCGATCGGAAACATGGCATCGCCAAATTTCCTGCGATCGCTGTCAACCTATTCGGACGGCGGCGTGTCGTTCATCAATGGCGCCCAACAAGAAAACTTCGCCGGACGGAGTATGAATCTGAGCGTCGGGTTCTCGTTCTAATCGCACTTAAGAAAACTGCTATCCGACAATACAACTTTGCGACCTGAAAGGCCTTTAGTCACCTCGTAGAGCACCGCTTTGCCGAACTACTCCTGGATGGATCTGTTCGATCAGTTGAACATATTGTCTAAAATTTTTGTTACGCAACAAGATATTGTGCTTGCGTTTGCTGTTCTTTGATATAAAATAATTGGTAGTTCCCTACAGGTGCGCGCCGAAGAATAAAGGAGGAGAGAATTTTGCTTACAGGAAGAGTATTGCTGTTGAACTTTTCGTACGAGCCGCTCGGTACCGTGGGCGTTGCCCGTGCTGTGTGTCTGTGGTTTCGCGGTGCGATCTTTGTCGAAGAAAATGATGGCCAAAATGTTCTCCGTTCTCCTTCGACCACATTTCCGGTGCCATCGGTCGTGCGTCTGCGTCATTATATTCACGTACGCCGCAACAACCGCGAGACGACAATGAAGCGTGCGCGAATATACATTCGCGACCGTTATCGCTGCCAGTACTGCGGTGAACATAAGCATGCAAAAGAGCTAACGCTAGATCATATCTTCCCGCGTGCTCAGGGCGGCGAAAGCACTCCGCACAATCTCGTAGCAGCCTGCGTCAAATGTAATCAGCGTAAAGGCAACCGCACACCTGAGCAGGCTCGAATGCCGCTGTTGACATCACAAAAACTGCTTCGCCTCGGCCTCGACCACGTGTTGCTGTGCCATTACGCGGAAAATCGCCCTGAGTGGAGAAAGTATCTCTTCATGGACGACTTTGACGAGGAAACCAAGCTTATGGCAGCCTAGAGGTTGGACAAGCCTTGTTTGGTGATGCGACTGCGGTACGAAACCGCGGTCGCATTTTGTTTGTTTTGGCTATGAGTTTTAACTATAAAGGAGTTTATGAGATACGAGACCGAATCGGAGATCGCAGAGGTCGTCCGAACATTTGAGGATGCAACGATCAGTCGCGACGCGTGGAAACATGCTGAACACCTGACGGTAGCTCTTCATTATTTGACGTTATACGATATCGAGATAGCAACCGAGAAAATGCGTTCGGGCATCTTCAATTTACTGAATGTTTTCGAGGTCGATCTGACCAAAGAAATGCCGTACCACGAAACGATGACCCTCTTTTGGATGCGTGCGGTGGCCGCCTATAACGCTTCAGAAGATGGAGTGTCATTGCTCGACAAGACTAACGAGATGATCGTGCTTTTGGACAAAGAATATCCGCTTCGATTTTACAGCCGTGAGCTTTTGTTTTCGGACAAAGCTCGCGCCTGTTTCGTCGAAGCGGATATTAAGCCGTTTGAAATAGAA
>JANNWQ010000399.1:0-4336 GCA_031408595.1 Acidobacteriota bacterium
CAAACATCTTCGCGACGTTCTGCGCTTAAAGACTGGCGACGAGATCGCCGTTTTCGATGGCGAAGGGAATGAATTTCTCTGTCGCATCGAGACGGTGGCGAAGAAGGAGAGCACTGCCGCCGTCATCAAACAGATCGACGCGTCCGCCCCCGAATCGCCTCTGCAACTAACACTCGCCTCGGTCGTCATTCCAGGCGACAAATACGATCTGATCGTGCAAAAGGCAGTCGAACTGGGTGTCACAAAGTACGTGCCGCTGGCCTCGATACGCTCTGAGGTAAAGCTGAAAGATCTGCCAAAAAAACTAATACGCTGGCGTCGCATAGCTCTCGACGCCTCAAAACAGTGCGGCCGCGCACGTCTGATGGGGATCGAGGAGCCGCAGAATGTCGCTGACTTTCTTACTGAAACAGGGAACTACGATTGCCCAAAGATATTCTTCTCAGAGCGCGAAGGATCGAAAATGCCTGAGCTAAAAGAACCTACCCAACTTATCACCGTCATCGGCCCAAAGGGCGGTTGGGACGATGCCGAATTAAAAACCGCCCAAAACAATGATTTCAACATCGTTACTGTGGGCGGTCGCATAATGCGTGCCGAGACCGCGGCCATCGCTCTCACGGCGATCTTGCAGCATCGGTTTGGTGATGTGAACTAAAAGACAGCTTTTCTCGGGCGGTAATAAGCATCGCCGCGTTGCGTCAACTTTGCTTTGACGCCCAGCTTGTTGATAAACCCGAGCAGATCTTTCTTATTGTCAAACTTAAAATTCGCCGTAGGCCGTAGGCCGATCTCAACATCCTCAAAAGTTAGGATCGCGTACTTGGTGTCTTTCGTTATCAAACCGGCTAGTCCTGCACCGGGCAGTGGTAGATGCGAGACTACCTTACCGCCCGTCGTTTGACTTTCTTTCGAGTCAGGATAGACCATCAGCATCGCCTCGTATGTGATGCTAAACATCTCTTTTTTATCCTGGCGGTAAAACACGACGCGTTCATTCGCATCGTCAAATTTGAGCGTACCTTTCTCTTTTGCACTCATACCAAAAACGCCACCTTCGTACCGAACCTCAAACGAATCCGGCGTGCTTGGATCGACCGTATTCGGCTTCTCAGCCGGACGCGGCTGTGCCGTAGCGATCAGCGAGACCGAAAAGACAACTAGCAGGAGCAAAAATAACTTCTTCATAAAACAAAACCTTCCGCGGACAGTATCTGTCGGATAATCTATAGACGCAAGCCGCCGCGATTTGGTTGTTATTTACCTGAAAACTACGCCGCGACCTTAACGGCATCGAGATGTAAACTGAGCCGTCGTTCGGCCAGATCGACGTACTCTGCCGAGACCTCCGAGCCGAGCCATTGACGCCCGAGCAGATGGGCGATCTTGGCCGTCGTCCCGCTGCCCATAAAGCAGTCGTAAACGAGGTCGCCTTCGTTCGTCCAGGTCGCGATCTGATCCTCGACGAGCTTTTCAGGAAAGATGGCCGGATGCTGGAAGGCGATCTTGTCTCGCGAACTCGACGTGCCCACGTTGTAGAAGAAGATGTTGTTAACTTTACGTTCCTTTGGAGCGACGTGATCGTGGGCGAGGTCGTTTCGCCCGACCTTCGTAATGCGAAACGATTTGAACGCCTTTTCCTGCTTTAGAGCCACCGTCAATGGGTTAAAAGTCTCCGGCTTGCCCTTCGCAAAGCAGAACATATACTCGAAACACTGCCGGTATCGCTTGCCGCAATCCGATGGTATCGGGTTGTTCTTGGCGTAGATCATCGTGTCATGAACATTAAATCCAGCATCCTTAAATGCGATCGCGTGTCGAAAACTCGTCAGCGTTTCGCCGCCATTCACAGTCCGGTCGCCAACCACCCAAATCACAACGCCGCCCGGCTTCGTCTTCTGAAACAAGCCGCTCGCGATCTCCTCCACCGGAAAATGATAGCCGTTATACTCGCGCAGATCGTCGTAAGGCGGACTCGTGATCGTCATATCGATCGTGTCGTCCGGCATCTTCGCCAGGGTGTCGATGCAGTTTTCGTGATAAATGCGGTTAAGTTCCATATAGAATCGAGGTATCTCTCCGTGCCCTTTGTGTCTTCTCTTGGTGTCCTTTGTGATAAAGCTTTAGATCCGTTATCACAAAGAACACAAAGGTAAGACACAAAGGTCTCAAAGCAGATTCGGCCAACTACAGCGGCCACTTATCGATAAATGCGGAGATAAACGCCTTCTCCGGCTTCTGCGACTCGGTCTCGAGAAATTCGCGAAATTGCTCCTGCTCGAGGACGTAGCCTTCCTCGCTCAGCTTGCCGGTAAAATAAACGACCCGCAGCCAAACGAGATACGTATTGAGCACGTCGATCTGGTTGTACTCGATGATCTTGGTGATATCGCGGTTGAGCCAAAGCTCGGTAACCTGATCGCCCTTGACATCGATCTTGCCCGGAAATCCGCACATCTTTGCAAGCTCATCGAGACGCGGTGTCATCCCGCTGCCGCCGTAAAATCGCGTGATCAGATCGAGATGGCCTTCGCTGTTCTTTGCGTCAAAATAATCGTCCCCTTCCCAGGGTTTGTTCGGTCGCTGGTTAAACGCAGGAGCCGTGATCTCATTGATCAACCCACGCTGGATTAGAACCTGAATGTCCGAGTTGCCGGAATTAAACCCAACCAACTGCGGCCGCCGCTCGCCGACGAAATACAGGAATTTCTGGATGATCTCCACCTCGTCCACCGTCGTATCAACAAACGGTAAGGACGGCAGCGAATTGAGTTTGAACTCCGTCGTCAGCTCGCGGTCGCGGTTGTAAAAGGTCTTTCGCGAGAGAAATGCGATCGACACGACCCGCGAAAACATGTACTTCAAAAACGGCCTCGGATTCTTCTCCGCGTCGTACGCCGGCGAGTGTTCCCACAGCCTTTGCATCGCATCGATCTCACTCACATCGTCCGCCAGATCAAACAAACGCCGCGCTCCCGCCGCGTCCGGAACCCACTCCATATCAAAGAACAGCGCAAGTTCAGGTATTGGATTCTTCAGCATATAGATTAACTATTGGTATATAAATAACTGTGTTTGTTGGCGCTTACGCGATGTTAAGCATGAGTTTAACATTCGCGCGCGCGCTTGTACAGCATTATTTTCGAGTGTTGTGGATTCGTGAAGTGCTGAAAGGCCAGTCTGTCTTAGGAAGGACGAGAATCGACAGTCAAAAATCTACTCTTGCCTTAGACTGCGACGGCTGGTCAGGTTTCGTGTGATCTCGACGATTGCTGGAATGATAAAAGTTGCGCACGCGACGCCGAGAATGAGGCCGGTGATGGAGCGGGAAGCGTGGTTGTTTTCCCAGATGCCAAAGATGGTCAGCGACCAGTCGATGGCGATAGGGATGAGTGAGAGGAATAGCCAGAATCGTGGGATCGGCTCGATCTCATCAATATTTCGCCAAAGCGGATAGAGGACAAAGCCGAGCAGTAGGCCGAAATATACGCCAAAGCATCTCGAGCAAACGGCAAATTGTTCACCATCGATATGAAAGGAACGCTCGGGTATCTGATGGCAGATAAAACTAAAGAAATGGTAAAGCGGTGACGAAAGAGCGACTAAACCATTCGCCTTCGCCAGCGGTGGGATGACGATCAGCAACACCCAAACCACAACGACCGCCAGACCAACGGCCCAGCTTCGCCACGCCTGCTGTCTAAAGCGGGCAGTGACCTGTACGGGCACATAGTTTTCGGCAGAATCGGGCATGACGCTGTATTCTACAATGTCTCACGATCTGACAATAATGCCGTCTCAAATTAACGGCGAGAACGGCGAATAGCGACGTTATCGGCGAACTGTGACATTAGCGGCGGATAGTTATATCAATATGCATTTTTTCGTGTTAGCGTGAGAAATGGCAAGGCCTAGTTCGCCCTGCCGGGGGAAGGTTCATCACATACATCGTCCAACGGGACGAAGATCTGGGTATTTGAAAATTTATTTAGGAGCGAAGTTCGGGCGTTGATATTTTTGCGTTCTTTCTTTGCGTCCTTCGCGAGCTCTGTGTGAAATTTGGGGAAGTTTCACGCAAAGCCCGCGAAGATCGCAAAGGAAACCGTAAGACGATTTTGGATGCGGATTTTTGGGACGGACATTGGTTAGCCGTCGTAGACGGCGACATCATAAAGCCACGGGCGTAAGCCCGTGGAACAGACGGAATAATGATCCGAGCTGTCGTAGACAGCGACAGCCGACGATCATTGAAAATCATGCGAGAGCGGCTTCAAATTTCTGGGACGTGGAACGATTGACCACTATCACCCGCCTACGCGGGCTGGTGAGGCTGGCC
>JANNWQ010000400.1:0-9871 GCA_031408595.1 Acidobacteriota bacterium
AAGTCGGAGATCGACGGTTGAAGTGCCCGATTGGCAAATTCAGAGACCCAACGACCGATTGGATCATCCAGCCCCACAACTTGCTGCTCGATCAGTCTTGCGAATAAAAAGCCAGTAACCAGAGGCTTCGTCAAACTAGCCAGATCATAAATAGTGTCCGTCGTCGCCTCGATCAATTCGGGTTCGACTACCGCGTGACCAAGCGCCTCGTGCAGCACGATCTGGCCTTTTTCGGCGACGAGATAGACCGCCGATGGAAAATCGCCGGCGTCGATACGTCCGCTTAGAAATGTTGCTATCTCGTTACGCACCCTCTTACCTTAATTGACACGACGCAGCGGTGTAAATAGACTTGAGCAATAAATCAACTAACGGAGGTACTTTTTACTATGTCAACAAAAGCCGAATCGGCTGATCTGATAATGAAACTTTACGACCTGCGCCGCGAAGCGACCATGCGCAAGGCACGCGACTGGATGTTTAGCTTTAATCCAACAAGCGCCGAGGACTACATGAAAACCATGATGGACCCGGAAGTCGGCGGCTACCTGCGAATGGTCACGTCGTACTGGGATATGGCCGCTACCTTCGTCAATCAGGGAGCGATCGATGCCGAGATGTTCCACCAGACGGCGGGCGAGCATTTTTTAGTTTTCGCCAAGGTCGAGCCGTTCCTCGCTGAACTGCGAGCAATGTGGGAATCACCCGAAGCAATGAGCAACCTCGAAAAAGTCATTATGGACTCACCCAACGGTGCCGAGCGTCTTAAGAAAACGCAGGAATGGATGAAATCGATGGCCGTTCCGCAGGCTGAAGAAGCCGCCGCCTAAACATCAAGCCGCTGACGGTGAGCCGCGATCTTTTCGAGCACACCAACCGCCAAACTTAACGCACGCCGTCCGTCACCACCTGTGACGGGCGGCGTTTTGTCTTGCTCGATGCAATCGAGAAACGCGGTAATCTCGGCTCGGAGCGGCTCGATGTCGTTGATCTCAAGACGATTGATCGAGATACCAGCGAGCGGATGTGAGGCGTTCGGATTTAGGGACGTTACCGAAGCAAACTTGGTCGCGTAATCCAGAACCACGTAGGAATTACTCTGATAAAAACGCGTCTTACGGATCTTTTCCGTCCCAATGCGCGACGCGGTGATGTTTGCGACCGTACCGTTCTCAAATTCGATACGAGCGTTCGCCGCATCGACCTTGTCGGAGATCACGGGAATGCCGACGGCTCGAATCTCGCTGACCTTCACATCCGGCCCAACGAGCCATTGAATCGCGTCGAGATCGTGGATCATCACGTCGAGCACGACATCGACATCGAGCGAGCGATTGGGAAAAGGCGAGACGCGGTGTATCTCAAAGTACAACGGCGTCGTAACGTGCGGTTTTAACGCGACCATCGCCGGATTGTAGCGTTCAAGCTGACCGACCATTAGTTTTGCTCCAGAACGCTCTGCAGCGGCGATCATCTTGTCAGCCTCATCGAGCGTCAGTGCGATCGGCTTCTCGACCAGCACGTGAATCCCTTTTTCCAAGAAAGCACAGGCGATCTCGCAATGAGTTTCCGTCGGCGTTGCGATCGAAACAGCATCGACCTTGTCAAACAGACCTCGCCAATCCGTGAAACTTTCACAGGCATGCGATGCCGCGATCGATGACGCGGTTTCAGAATTCGCATCGCATACGCCTATCAACTCAACACGTCCCTCAGCTGCCATCTCAGCGTAATTCCGTGCATGATGTCGCCCGAGACTTCCCACGCCGATCGCGGCGACCTTCGAAATGCGGAATGCGGAATGCGGAATGCGGAATTGTTCCATAATCTGAAGTTGAACGAAGTCACAGCTTCTACGATACTTATTATTTTGCGTTAGCACCTCGGCGATGACAAAGATAAAATCCGCATTCCGCACTCCGTATTTAGCATTCGTCGCCGTTCTCGCCGTTTTCACCTACTTTTTCGGCCTCTGGCTTCCCTTCTTCGGCCCCGACGAACCGCGTTACGCTCGGGTCGCCCGTGAGATGTTCGAGCGGAATGATTGGATCACGCCGACACTCGGCGGATTTCACTGGTTCGAAAAGCCTGCACTTCTCTATTGGACACAGATCGCGTCATTCAACCTATTCGGCGTCAGCGAATTTGCCGCACGCATTGGTCCGGCTTTGTTCGGGCTCGGAACAGTTGTGGCATTGTGGTTCATGGGCAAAAGCGTCTCCAAGGGGAATTTTATATTCGCCAAGCGTCTTGCCATCATTGCGGCCTCTACGCTCGGAATACTCGTGTTTGCCCGAGGAGCAAGCTTTGACATAACAATAACCTTCCCGGTTACGGCTGCGATGGTCTGTTATTTCATTTTTGAAAGCCGAACGGATAAAAAAAGCATAACCTTTCCGCTGGTGTTATTTTATGTTTTTGTCGGCATCGCGCTGATTGCGAAAGGTCTGATCGGCATCGTATTTCCGTATGCGATCATCGCTTTTTATCACGTCCTGCGGCTAAGGCTGCCAAGCAATCGCCTGATCGTTAGCCTGTTCTGGGGAACCGCTCTGGCCGCGATCGTTGCATCAACGTGGTATCTGCCGATGTACTGGCAAAACGGTTGGAAGTTCATTGACGAATTCTTTATACAGCACCACTTCCAGCGTTATACCTCGAATAAGTATCAACACCCGCAGCCATTCTATTTCTATCTCTGGGTTCTGCCGCTGATGACCCTGCCGTGGATGCCGTTCTTTCTGGCCGCGATCTGGAAGCATGCAAAAGCAGCAGTCCAGCGACTAAGGGTAAAAACAGATCGCGACGATTCGCAAGCTGCTCAGCTCACAACATTTGCCTTTGCGTGGATGCTCGTCCCGCTGATGTTCTTTTCCTTTTCCGGCTCCAAACTCCCAGGCTACATTCTCCCGGCCGTCCCGCCCGCCATCGTAATCGCATCGCTCTATCTACACGAACTGGCCGAGAAGAGCCGACGCTGGGCGACGGCGATCCCGGCTCTGGCTTCGGCTGTATTTCTTGTAGCGATTATGCTGCTTCTGACTGCTGTTCCACGTTTCGCAGATGCGGACAGCGTCTCGGGACTGATGAGGTCGGCGCAAGAACGTGGCTATATAGACGTTCCAGTGTATGGCCTTCACACGGTCGTCCACAGTGCCGAATTTTACGCCGCCGGCCATTTGCTTCGCGAGTCTGATGGCAAGCAAAAGAAACTTTACAGCCCTTCTGAGGTCGAGGCCGAAATGCGTCGTGCCGGAGCGAACCGCTGTCTCGTGCTCGTCCCGCTCGAATATCTCAAGCAATTGACCGACAGCCCGATCGTGCATTCCGAAGTGATACGCGACAACGGCGAATGGGTTATTGTAGGCGTGAATTTGAATTAACCGTCGGCAGCCCGTCGCAAGCGATCCATCACCGCCGCTCCGATACCGGACTCGGGCACCGCTTCACAGTAGATCGTGTGAATTCCCAAGCGATCGCATTCGCGGAAGAACTCAAAGAGAGTGTGCGCGTATTCCTCGACCGATGAACATACTCTTACGACTTCGAATGGGATATTTGGTTCGTTCACGCCAATGAAGGCTGAAGATTCGAAATCTGAAATCTCAAATTTCAGATTTGTGATGATCACGGCCGCAGTTGGTGAATAATGGCGGTGCTTTAATCCGGGACTACGCGGAGATTCGCCCGTTTCCGGATTATGTTCGATAGTCTCGGGCACGACTGACTGCAATTGAGCGAGCGAGATCGCCCCTTGCCGCAAAAGCACTGGCACATCTCCACTGCAATCAACGACCGTCGATTCCAGCCCGATCTCGGTCGGATCGCCTTGCAAAATACAGTCGATACGTCCGTCAAGGTCTTCCATAACAGCTTGCCAAGTCGTCGGACTCGGGCGACCAGACAGGTTTGCCGAGGGAGCGACGACGGGAACCCCGGACGCGGCGAGAAATTCATTTGCAAGCGAATATCGAGGCATGCGCACGCCAATCGTATCTAGCCCGGCGGTTGCGATCAGCGGTAAGCGTTCGGAGCGGGGCAGAACCACGGTCAAAGGCCCGGGGAAAAATACATCGATGAACACTTGAGCAGACGGCGAGATCGATCTTGCTAATTCCCCGATCTGGTCGACCCAGGCGATGTGTGCGATGAGCGGATTGTCAGCGGGACGTCGCTTAGCCTCAAATATCTTTGCGACCGCTTTAGCATCGAAGACAGCGGCTCCCAGGCCATAAACTGTCTCTGTCGGAAAGCCTACGATGCCGCCTCGGCGAATGAAGTCAGCCGCTTCGTTGACATCAGTTGAGAGGACAGTTTGCACGTAAGAAGTTTACGCAAAGCCGCAAAGAACGCAAAGGTCCGAAACGCGAGGGCTGAAATGGCGAATTCCGTCGTCCGCAAGTTAGAATCATATACAGTGACGATCGCAGAAAAACTCAAAACCCTACCGACCGACGCCGGGATCTACATTCATAGGAATGCTGCCGGAAAGATCATCTATGTCGGAAAGGCCAAGAATCTGCGTAACCGTGTGCGGTCGTATTTTCACGCCAGCCGCAACCATGATCCGAAGACGCGGCAACTCGTAAAAGTCATCGCGGATTTTGAGTTTATCGTTGTAGATAATGAAGTTGAGGCACTTGTGCTCGAGTCTAATCTCATCAAGAAGCACAAACCGCGCTTCAACGTCTTTCTCAAAGACGACAAATCATATCCGCATCTCAAGTTGACCAATGAGCCGTATCCAAAGGTGGTGGTCACTCGCAAGATCGTTCGCGACGGTTCCAGCTATTACGGGCCGTTTCTGCCCGCCGTTCTGGCCCGCAACACACTGAATCTGGTCAATCGAGCCTTCCAGCTTCGCACCTGCGAGATCGAGATCGACGGCAAGCTGCCGCGTCCGTGTCTCGAATATCACCTAAAACGCTGCCTCGGCCCGTGCGTAAAGGGGCTCTGCACGCAGCAGGAATATCAGGAAGCGGCCGCCGACGTGAAGATCCTGCTCGACGGCAAGAACAAAGAGCTTGCGAAATCGCTCGAACAGCGAATGTGGCACTTCTCGGAAGAAGGCAAATACGAACTCGCAGCAAAATATCGCGATCTGCACCGGACAGTGCTCGCCCTTAGTGAAACTCAGAAAATGGCCACGACTGCCGATCGAGATATCGACATCATCGGCTTCTACCGTGAACACCAACGCCTCGCTCTGCAGCTATTCACAATGCGCGAAGGTCGAATCGTCGGACGACGTGAGTTTTTCTGGGAAGACCTAGTTGAGGATGATTCATTTGATGCGTCGGAGTTTCTCGGCCTTGTTCTGACACAGTATTATTCGACCGATTACGTCCCGCTTGAGATCCACGTCTCGCAGGATTTTGAGGATCGGGCAGTTCTCGAAAAAGCCCTGACCGAACGCCGTGGCCGCCGGGTCAAGATCCTCGATCCGAAACGCGGCAAAAACAAACATCTCGTCCGCCTTGTCGAGGCAAACGCTAAGATTGCCTTCGAACAACGTTTTCGCGTGCTCAAACCGGACCTGGAAAAGGTTCTTGAGGAGCTACAGGAAATCCTCGAACTTTCGTATTTTCCGGAGCGGATCGAGTCGTTCGATATCTCGAACATCTCCGGCTCAGAGAATGTCGCAGGCATCGTTGTCTTTGAGAACGGCAAACCGGCACGTGCACATTATCGACGCTTCATCATCAAATCGGTCGAAGGTGCGAACGATTTCGCCTCGATGAACGAAGCCGTATTCCGCCGCTACAAACGCTCCATTGATGAACAAACCCCACTGCCTCAGCTCATCTGCATCGACGGCGGCAAAGGCCAGCTTTCAGCCGCAGCCGCCGCAATGCAAGCTCTCGATCTCGAGCAAATAATGCTCGTCGGCCTCGTCAAACCGCCAAAGCAGCACAATCAGATCTCGCACCTACTCGTCCACGGCCGCGAAGATACACCGATACCCTTCGACCGCAATTCACAGGCGTTTCGCCTCATCCTGCAGATCCGTGAGGAAACCCATAAGACCGCGATCGAATTCCACCGAAAACGCCGGGAGAAACGCGACTTCTCGTCCGAGCTATCAGAAATTCCCGGCATCGGGGACAAGCGTAAGATGAAATTACTGCGTGAGTTCGGCTCGATCGAACGGATCGCAAAGGCAAGCGTTGATGATCTGAAACGGTTCGTCGGCCCAAAAGCCGCAGCGGAGATCGCAGGGCACTTCGAATCACAGCGAGGTTTGGCCGGGAAAAGTGTTTGAGATCAAGCCCTCGCCCAAATCTCGTTACCAAGAATTATCGGCGATAGCGGCGGATAGTAACATTAGCGGCATTATGTGACGTTATCGGCATTAACGGCATTAACGGCAGACAGGTATATACGCGAGTGAGTTCTAGTGTTATGTTCGCTGTATGAATACCTGTTCTACATGTGGCACGCACGCGAAAACCTTTGATCTTGGAATTCCGCAAACCGAACTTAGCCCGGCGAGACGTGACGACGAGAAACTCAATTTCGTCGAACGTGTCCTCGGGGTGTTGATCGACAGTCGGTACGGCGATTCCAATCCGTATACGCGGCTCGGCGAGCGAAACGTGACGACGGGCGACTCGCAGATGTTTTCGAATGTCAGGCTCCTAACCGCCGCAGAGATCAATGCACATCTTGAATGCGCCGGCGCTCATCACCGACCATTCAATACTGCTCTTCTCGGAGAATTGCCGTTGGCTTCAGCCAACGGTTTTTGGCTACAAAATATTTCGGGCTTTAGCCCAAAAGCCGCTTGGGCTGAAGCCCGGGACGTTTTGGATACACTCAACCGTTGGCTCAAGCCAACGGCAATTCAAAGAACTCAACACGACCATTCATCCATGCCCCGCGGCTCACCGACATTCAACGGACGCGCCTTTTTCCGGTCGCCAACGGCGACATGTATTAAAGCCTAGGGTGCAGTGAGCGCAGCGAACGGAACCCTAGGATTTGGACGCGGTTTGATCCTGTCGCTGAAAGCGACACATAAAACGCGGAACGACATCGATCTTTGAAAATTCTGGGACGTGAAGGGCGACACATGTGTGGCTCCCCTTCAGGGAGCGAAACCCAATAACGACCGACACCTAGGGTTCCGCTTCGCTGCACCCTAGGCTTTAATATCCGTCGCCGTTGGCGACAAGAGTTTCGACTAGCCGTCAGCCCGAGCGAAAACCGACCGACCTGGGTCCGGGGACGTGCTCGCCGACCGACACAAACTCGCGTTGCCCCTTCCTTGGAGTCTTTGCTTCTTGGCGACTTTGCCTTGAAAAATTCCTGGGACGGGAAAAAAACGGACCGCTGGCGGCTGAGAAAAAATTCGGGCCAGGCTTCCGAAAGAATGTGGCACAGCGACGAAGCCACATTCTCTCGATGCCCGGCCCGAAAGTGGAAGGCCTTGAGCTAGTTCTTCTTCACATAAGTCCGGTGAACGACCGCATCCGACTTGGCATCGCGGGCCTCGACCATGACGTTTTCTTTGTCCTCACGGGTTACGAGACGGCCGCCCGACTTCGGGGCATCTGTCGGTCTCGACTTTGCCTTCTCGGAATCATCAAGGAAGTCTTTTATCGATTCTGCCTTGACCGTTCCGGCGATGCGGACTCCGCGTGATTCGGCAACGGCCTCGGTCGCGGTTGCTTTGAGGTTCTTCATCCAAATCTTCTTGAAGAGGGCATTGGAGACGTAGATGTCGGCACTGTTGATCTTGCCGTTGATTGCAAAGGCATAGCCGATCACATCCGACTTGCCGTTTGGGGCCGAGGAGAGGGCACGGACGTAATCATCGATGTTTGCGACAACTTTCTTATTCTCCAGACTGAGTTGCAGACTTGACGCTGAATCGCTATCCGCGACCGAGCCGCCGACATTTCGACTCAATTGCGTTTGGGCTTCACTAACTTTCGCCCAAACCTCTTGCTGCGAACGCGTTGAATTCGCGGCGATCTTAAGGTCTTTGGTCACAATGCGATCATTCGAGCTGGAGAATTTGCCGGCTTCCTCTCCACCGCGTTTGTTCCAACGGCCCGATTCGACGCAGAATGCCTCGATCTTGACGCGGCCCGATCGTGCAGGGATGATGATGCTGATCGCGAGTACGCGATCTTGTTTGCCGCCCTTTACGATGTCGCCGGATTGGATGAAAACGTCGAGTTCCTTCGACAGGTTCTCGACCTCGAGTTCGTTGACGTTTGACGTTTCATAAACGACGAAAAGCTTTCGCTCCATCGCTTCCTGTAGCGTCATGATGTTGCCTTTCTTGTTCTCGTCCTTGCCGTGGATCAGAAAGATCGTCAGATTCTTGTGCGAATACGGCGACGAAATACGGTACGCACCGGTTTGGGCCGACACGGCTCCGATGCCGATCAGCGTAATTATTAGTGCCGCGAAGATGCTAATTGTTCTTTGAAATCTCATAAAGTAACTCCTTTGCTTTTTTTGGAGAGTATCGCCGTTTGATTGTTGAACGCATCGTCAGATGTTTCTTGCACCAATTTTGGCTAGATTGCATTTTTCGGCGTTTGCGGTGACAATATGGCAACTCGAAAACACAGCTCCGGAGGAAAAGATGAAATCGCTACTGACACTCGGATTGATATCGTTTGCACTTACGTTTTGCGGTCTGCAGGAAAGGCTCAAGGGTTTGACCGGATCGACGCCGTCGAATGCGAACGTTGCAACGACAGGCTCAAATTCTTCGTCCAATTCGGCCGCGCCAAGTGCTGAAAAGGCTAAGCCAAACGCGCAGCAGCAGGCGATCATTGACGGAGCTAGTGAGACAAAATGGGACAATCAGGGGCTTTCGTGGAAGTTGCCTGCGGGCTGGAAAAAGATGTCTGCGGGCAAAGATTCGTTCAACTACAATTCGCCCGACAATGCATTTTTGCTCGTGAATATCTCAACGCTCGGCGACAGCTTCCCAATGGATATCAGTCTGAAAGCGTATTACGAACAGGCAATGCAGCAACTCAAGAATGGTAAGTACGAGTCCGTGAAAATGGTCGAGATTGACGGCATTACTGGCGTTGAGTTTGTTGAGGCTCCACCGGCCGGCAAGGACGATCCGCGCCGCCATCAGTGGATCGCATATCGCAAATATTCAGACAGACACAGCAGCTGAACGTGATGACCTCGACCAAGGGCTCAAACTTTGGAAAGCACAGCGACGATTTCCCGGCGATATTGTACTCGATGAAGGCGACTAAGTAGAACAGGCTTTCTAGCCTGTTCATCGAGCTACGGACAACAATAAACAGGCTGGAAAGCCTGTTTTACATTGGCGTCGGTGCATCGGCATGAGGGATAAAGCACATTCGGCAACGTGCCTCGTACTTATCGGCCGCACCGACCTCGACGCGTTCCTCTGACTCAACCGTCCGCTGTGAATAGTTGGCGGTCGAACCGCATTTCACGCAGATCGCGTGGGTCTTTGTGATGAATTCTGCTATTGACAGCAACTGCGGCATCGGCTCGAATGGCTTACCCATGAAGTCCTGATCCAGGCCCGCTATGATCACTCGCTTGCCAGATTCGGCGAGTTCATTCGCGGCGTCGATGATCGCCATGTCAAAAAACTGAGCCTCGTCGATCCCAATGACCTCTGTATCGTCGAGCACCTGTTTCATCATCTCGTCCGTCGACGAAACAGGAATCGAAAGATGCTTCTGTCCCGAGTGCGATGCGATCTCTTCTACCGAATATCGCTCATCGATGCCGGGCTTAAAGACCTGCACACGCTGCCTGGCGATCCGAGCGCGGTTGAGCCTTCGGATCAGCTCCTCCGACTTGCCTGAAAACATCGAACCAGCGATCACTTCGATCCAACCGGTACCATTCTGCC
>JANNWQ010000401.1:0-3980 GCA_031408595.1 Acidobacteriota bacterium
TCCGATCCGGCTCCGACATTGGCTGACGTTGGTGTAAAGGTCTCGCCTGCGCTTGAACTCGCGATCGCTCACGCCCTGCAAAAGAACCCCGACAAACGCACGCCGACAGTCGAGGTCTTCGCGGGCGAGCTTGCGTCGGCAATTCATCCGGGCGGGCAGTCGATCCATAGCACGATGGGAGCGGCCTTGCCCGTTTCGACGCTCAAGATACTTTCCAAGCCGCCAAAATCTTCGGTTTTCGTCGATAACGTTTCGGTCGGTCAGACCCGTGACAATGGCGTTATGCTGCTCGAGGGGCTTCAGAGCGGCAATCACAACCTGCGTATCAGCCATGACGGTTTTCACGATTGGCTCGGTGACGTTGTTTGCGACGGCAAGCCGGTCGAGGTTGTTGCCGATCTAACGGGGGGAACATTCGACTCGGGCGTTGCGATACCAAGACCTGATAATTCAGTCGGCGGCGGCCAGCGAACGATGGCTAAGCCGCCGAATACGATGGTTGACGTCCACGGCGACATGGACAAAACGGTTGCTCAAAACTGGCGACCGGGCGAGACCGGAATTCAGGTAACAAGTATCCCTACCTCCTCGAAATCCAGCCGTAAGGCATTTCTTTTGGGAATAGGCGGCGTATTAGCACTCTTTGTCATCGGAATATTAGGTATTGGCGGAGCGTACTTCGCCGGAGTCTTTGGCTCAACTACGCCAGGGAATAACACGGTCAGGCCGACGCCGTCGCCGGGTGCATCGCCGGGATCGACTGCCGGCAAGCTTGAAATGATCCCTATCGAGGGTGGCAAGTTCCTATTGGGTCGCGATGACGGTGAGCCGACAGCGTTTCCGGGACACGAAGTTACGGTTGGCAATTTCTTAATGAGCAAGACCGAGATCACAAATGCTCAGTATCTTGAATTCGTTAAGGAAACAAAGTATGTACCGCCGTCAAACTGGTCGAGTGGGTTGCCTTTGTCGGGAACCGAAAACCGACCTGTAACGTTTGTCTCGCTTGATGACGCAAAGGCTTATGCGAAGTGGCGCTCGACCATCGATGGAGGTACCTATCGTTTGCCGACCGAGCAGGAATGGGAATTTGCCGCGAGGAACGGGGCAAAAGGCAACATTTATCCGTGGGGTAACCAGTTTGTTGACGGCAACGCTGTACTTGGCCGAGGTGATGCCGAACCACAGGATGTGGGAACTAGGCCGCAAGGGGCTAACCAGTGGGGAGTTCTGGATCTAATTGGTAACGTTTTCGAATGGACTAGTACGGAGTTTTACCGTTATCCCGGCAACGAAAGTAGGGTCACAGTGCCGGCAAAGGATCTGGCCAAATTTAAGGGTATGTTCATGATTCGTGGCGGATCAGCCAGCGAGAATCAGTCGAAACCAGAGGAACGAGTAAGTTCAACGTTTCGGGCCCCTTTAGAGAAAGACATAAAGAACAAATCCCTTGGCTTTCGCGTCGTCAAGGAAAATTAGAGAGGGCGATCCGTGATGAAAAATAGCAAGAGAATGAGGATAACCGCCTTATTGATTACCTTTATAGCTCTTGTAGCATCCGCAGCCGGGCAAGATCTGGGGAGCGCAAATAAGCTCTTCGGTGCGGGTGGCAAAAAGCCAGCGGCGACTTCAAAGCCAAAAACCCTCAAGAAACCTGTCGCAAGCTCGAGAAAGCCCGCCGCCAAGAAGCCGGTTGCGAAATCAAAGCCGAAGGCTGCTCCCGCAAAGATAAAGGTAGCTCCGAAAGCAGATTCGACCGCAAAAAACCCGGCGGCGAAGCCAACAACAACAAAAACTGAGCCGACGAAAACAACCGAGACCGCAGGCACAAAATTCAGAGATTTTGCAACCGTTAAGCCAGCGACTACGGTCATTTCCACACCGCCCAAGACCTCTGCTGCCAGCGAATCGCGATACGAAAATCTTATTGAGAGCGGCAATATGGCGCGTGACTATCGTGACTACGCTGTAGCCGAGGACTCGTATCTAAAGGCAAAGGCCTTAAAGCCACGTGATTCGCGTGCCATTTACGGGCTCGGGAATCTGTATAGCGACCAACAGCGTTGGGAAGATGCCGAGACGGCATATCGTGGGTCGTTGAAGATCGAACCGACCAACGTCTTTGCACATATCGCACTCAGCTATGTGCTAACACAGCCGATCGCAGCACCGGATCTCGGCGAGCGTTATGCCGAGGCCGAGCGTCTCGGGCGTCGTGCGATACAGCTCGATCCGAAGAATGCTCTTGCTTATGACCAGCTTGGCGTAGCAATGGAGCTTCGTGGCCTGATCGGTGCGGAAACTGAGAATGCGTACAAGAAATCGATTCAACTCGACGAGTCTTTTGCTCCGGCGCACGCCCACCTTGGACGATTGCTTCGGCGTCGCGGGCTATCCAAGGATTCAGCAGGCGCGTATCGCAAGGCGATCTTACTGGCGACCGACGTTCCGACTATGATCCTGGTCGCTGAGGTCATGCAGTCCGAGCAGCGATTTGCCGATTCAGAGCCTTTGTTGAGGAAAGCGGTCAATGGCGATCCGAAGAATCCTGCGGCGCTGTTGCTTTTGGGCCGGGCTTTGACGGCCCAGAGCAAGTATTCAGATGCGGAACAGACACTTCGAAAAAGCGCTCTCGTCAGCCCGAATGCCTTTATGCCGAACAGTCTGCTTGCCTCGCTCTACTGGCGTCAGGGCAAATTCGATCAGGCCGAAAGTGCCCTGATGCAGGCAGTTAAATACGTCTCGCCCCTGGAAAAGAGACAACTCGCGACGCAGTTCCAACAGGTCGGCGACGGTTACAAAAAAGCGGGCCTAACCGAAAATGCTGCTCGTGTGTATCGACAAGCCAAAGCCCTCGAGAGAGAAAGCTAGGCTCCCTGGCAAAACTACAGGCTGATCAGCCAACGATTTTACCGCGCGTTTCGTGAAAATCTCCCTGTATTACGTGTTTTTCGAGTAGGAACTGAAGCCGTATTTCGTGGCTGACGGTCAGGAATATTAAATGCTCCCGTTCCTTATTTCATAATGTATTGTCCGAAGTGTAAACAAACTTTCGAGGAAGGCTCGCGACGATTCTGTCCGACAGATGGTGCGCGCCTGATCTCAGATTCGGTCAGTGGCCAAGCTGCGACCGGCATTTTTGCTAATTTGCTCCCAAAGATAGAGACGGACGACAAGTTTGACGAAATTTTGCCTGAGGTACCCTATTTTATTATCAAAGATCCCGAGCCCGAGATCGGCCAAACGCCGCTACCGGTCGACGTGGACGACGATTTCTTTTTCGAACTCGATGATCTCGATGACTTAAAAGCCGCAGATACTGAAGATGAAATGGACATCGACACTCTGCGTGACATCGAACCTATGCAAGCCAAGCCGTTTGAAATACTCGAGCCGATCGACGTTGCCCCACGGCCAGTTGCCAGAAAGATCAACCCTTACGAGATTCCCGCGGGCCATGTGAATCTCGATGAAGATCGTGCAGTACCGTTTTCGTTAGATTTTGATGAGGAAGATCCTGAGAGCTTTGTCGGCCGCATCGTGAAGGGGCGGTACAAGGTAACGGAGTTTCTGGGGGGCGACGAATCGGGAATCGCATTTCTGGCCGAAGACAAGATCATCGAAGATCGTAAGGTATTGGTTCGCATTCTGCTCGAAGATCCGGCCGACGAGATCATTGGCAGCATCTTGGCCGAGGAACGCGTTTCGCTTTCACACTTCAGCCATCCGAATATTGCCCGGCTTATCGACTCTGGAACATTTACGAACGGCAAAGAGTTTCTGGTTAGTGAATTTGTCGATGCGCTCTCGATCGCCGATATCCTGAATATCCATGGCCAGTTTAGCGAGCAGCGGACGGCACGCGTGATCAAGCAGATCGCCGGTGCCTTGAGCGAAGCTCATCAGGAGGGAATTCTCCACCGCGACTTGCGGCCTGAGAATCTGATCCTCGACACTGCCGACGGCGAGAACGAGCAGAC
>JANNWQ010000402.1:0-19224 GCA_031408595.1 Acidobacteriota bacterium
GTAAGACCCCTTAGCCGCGTGAAGCGAACCGAGCTTTGCCCACGCAACAAAATCTTCCGGGTCGATAGCGACTATCTCATTTGCGAATCTAATGGCCGCAGCAAGATTTTTGTTAGTTTCGGCCTCACCGGTTTTTTGATAGAGTTGCTCGGTTTTCTCGTTTGGGGTACGCCTGAATTTGGCAGAAACCACGCCCGGCGCCACGGTCTCCTGCCTTTTAGTGAGGTAAACCTCAAAATCTTCGCGGCTCTGAACCTGGCCAATAGTCGAAAAGGCCTTGCGGGCGCTCTCGACACCATCGACCTCGATTATGAGCGTTCCGCCACCGCTATTGCTCCGACGGAAGCAATAGTTACCGGACCTTTCGATCGTCAATCGACCCTGCGACTGCTGTGCGTCGAGAAAAACTGCCGTTATCTTTGGAGATTTGGCCGTCGGATCAAGTCCACGAACCGAAATACGGCCGTAGACATACGGGATCTTCGATCCAGGCTCGTCAAAAGACGGGCGAAGGCCAAAGCCGCTACAGATCTCATCAGCCTGCTGAGCACTCGCGACATTTGCCGAGAGCAAGATTGCGATAACGATAAAACCTGTTTTGACGAAAGGAAACATTTCTCTCAAGCGGCACGATATTTTGCTCTAAATGGCATTGTACCGCCGACGTCAATGCCAACCAACCGCGCAGGCTTCGGATGGGACGATTTTAGGTATAAGATATGGGCGTGAACGAAATCTTCGAAATGACAAGCCGACCGAGTAGCGAGCTGTTTGCTACGCGGAACGACCCCAACGACCCGCGTCTCGGCGAAGTCGTGAAGACTACGGCCGAGCATTACGAGTCGTCCGATATAGTGATCCTCGGCTGCCCGCAGGATGAAGGCGTCAGGCGTAACAACGGCCGCGTCGGCGCCGCCGATGCTCCGGATGCGATCAGGCAACAGTTTTATAAGCTGACGACGTTTAATGTCAAGAAAAGGGTCTTCGATCTCGGAAATATCACGATCAGCGAGACGCTAGAGTCGACCCACGACACAATAACGTCGGTCGTCAGGCAAATTCTGTCGGACGGCAAGCGTCTGATCGTTCTCGGTGGCGGGAATGACATTTCCTATGCCGATGGACGCGCGATGGCGGAGGTCTTTGGGCCGGACTGGTGGATCGGGGTAAATATCGACGCTCACCTCGACGTGCGAATAGCCGAGGAGCGAAATAGTGGTACGCCGTATCGACAGCTATTGGAAGAAAAGCACTTGCGGCCCGACTATTTCTACGAGGTCGGCTACCAATCACATTTCGCATCGCCGATCTACTATGACTACATACGAAACCTCGGCGTCAATCGCATCAGCCTCGAGATCCTGCGTTCTCGTACCGAGGCTGATCTAGAATTGAAAGAGAGTATCAGGCAGAAGTTTATCGGACAGAGCGCTTCGCTCAACACCTTCTTCGGATTCGACATGGACGCCGTCCGAGCCGCCGACGCCCCGGGCACATCGCGACCCTCGCCGCTGGGTTTGCGCGCTGGAGAATTTATTCAATTAGTAAAATACGCCGCTTCGCTGGCCAATACCAAGATAATCGAGTTCACCGAGGTAAACCCAACCTTCGATATCGACGACCGCACAACCAAACTCGTCGCGATCGGAATGCATCGGTTTTGTACAGGCATCGCTTAGTTCGACTCGGAAAAAACTTAATGGCAAATATAAAAGAATTGACAGGTATCACTCGCGAAAAGCTCGACGCTTTCCGCGTCAAAATGAAGAAGTTTGGTGTAGAAGTCCCTGACGGTGACGACGTCGAAATTAAAGCCCCGTTCGGCGTAAAAATGCGAGCAACCTACGACGAAGCTGTCGAAGTTCTCACTCTCGAGATCCTGGATAAGCCGATCTTCATCCCGGAATCACAGATATGGAGTATCGTCGAAGGTGGAACATAGTTTAAGAGATTTTTATGAGCGTGCCGAAACTTTTCATTTTGCAATCAGACTCGGCGCCCAAACTCGGTGGCCTACGCATAAAATCATCACAACGCAGACGCCGCTGAGGTTATGCGACTCGACAGAAGAGCAAGTCTGTCGTACTATCTGTAAAAATCAAAATTGGAGCAGATCATGAAGAAGAAACTTGTTTTCGCAATTCTTGCCGCCGTCATTCTGGCGGTCACGTCGTCGGCCTCCCCTATTTGGACGCCGCCCGCCGCCGCTGTGTCGGAGACACGTTGTGGCTGGTTCGTCAATCCAACGCCCGCCAACGCCTGGCTGATCGACGCACAGGGCGAATGGCTCATCGCCGCCCAAGGTGGCTACCAAACCGAAGGCGACTGGCCCTCATTCAAAGACTCACAATGGGTCAAAACGAACAACAACTACGGCCACGGCTGCGCCTGTATGAAGGTCGATTCCAATAAATCGGAAGAGAGGATCACCAAGATTGTTTCCTCCTACAGTAAACCGCTGTCAGCGTGTCGTAAGGATAAGGCCCTGAAAGGAAAAGAGCCCAACTAGAACTTGACACTGATGTTGCCGTTTGGCATCCTCTAGGTTCGCTTTTCTCTTGAAAAGACGAGGTGTAGTCTCTTAGCTCAGTTGGTAGAGCATTACCTTGACAAGGTAGGGGTCAGCAGTTCGAGTCTGCTAGAGACTACCATTTTTTTGAAATGATGAATTTAGAATGATGAATGCAGAATAATTTGCAATTCATCATTCGATATTCGTAATTCGACATTCTGATAAGATGCTAACGAAGAACTTTGCTGTTTTTATAACTACTACGACACGCTTCTAATGGCGTGACAATCGCGGTTTCCTTTGGATACTGCAAAGCAAAGTCGCTCTTATCGGATCAAATCTATTTTAGTAGTAGTGGCACGAGTAAATCGTGAATCGTAAATAGTGAATAGATAGGAGTGACGGAATCGTTTTCGTTGCGACTTATTTTGTTTAGAAATGGATCGCTGATAGAAGACTTCTATTCACGATTTACCATTCACTATTTACTTTCTTATGAGCCAACTAAACGTAAAATTCGGTAACGACCAGCGGTCTATACCTGCGCCGGCGACGGTGCTCGACGCTATTAAGGCGTTTGATCGCGACGTGTTGAAGAAATCGCTGGCAGCTAAGGTTAACGGCGAGGAAGTCGATCTGAATCGGGAGCTTGAGGCGACGGACGAAGTTCTTCTCATCGAGGCGATCACTTCCGACACTCGTGACGGTCTCGAGGTTTTACGCCATTCGACCTCTCATTTGCTGGCTGCTGCTGTTTTGGAGTTGTTCCCGGGAACAAAGCTCGGCGTCGGGCCAGCTTTGATGGAAGATCCGCGTTACGGGTTCTATTACGACCTGATCGCTCCGCGAAATCTGACTGAAGACGATCTGCCTGTCATTGAGAAAAAGATGAAACAGATGGCGAAGGGCGATCTTCGCTACCGTCGCGAGGTCGTTGAGAAATCGGCGATCCTAGATCTTTTCAAAGGCCGTGAAGAGCCGCTTAAATGTGAGTTGATCGACGAGAAAGTTGAAGGTTCGGCAACGATATATCACATCGACGGTTCGCCGTTCATTGATTTCTGCCTCGGGCCGCACGTTCAACACACCGGCAAACTCAAAGCATTCAAGCTCTTAGCTCTTTCCGGAGCCTATTGGAAGGGCGATGCCGAACGCGAGCAGATGCAGCGCATCTACGGAACTGCCTTTGCATCGCAAGAGCAACTCGATGCCTGGGTGAAACAGCGAGAAGAGGCTGAGAAGCGCGATCACCGCAAGTTAGGTCGGGAACTGGATCTGTTTTCGATCGACGATGATTACGGACAGGGTTTGATCCTTTGGCATCCGAAAGGTGGTATCGTTCGGATGGAGATGGAGCGGCTGCTGCGGGAAGAGCTCGAGCAGCGTGGATACAGTTTTGTTTTCACGCCGCACATTGCCAAGCGAAAGCTTTGGACCATCAGCGGGCACGAAGAGAATTACGCCGACGGAATGTACGCCCCGACGAGCATTGAGGACGAGGAATATCGGCTCAAGCCGATGAATTGTCCGTTCCATATTGGCATTTACAAGTCGTCACCGCGTTCGTACCGCGATCTGCCGCAACGGTATTCTGAAATGGGCACCGTTTATCGTGCCGAACTGTCGGGAACGCTTCACGGATTGATGCGTGTTCGCGGATTTTCTGTGGATGACGCACATCTGTTTGTGCGGCCCGATCAGGTCAGCACGGAAGTTTCGGATTGTCTCGATTTTGCGATCAAGGTTTTTGACACCTACGGGTTTGATAAGGTTAAGTTTGAGCTTTCGGTTCGCGGCGGTGCCGAGAATAAGGGCTATCTCGGTGCCGACGAAGATTGGGCAAGTGCGGAAGAATCGCTGGCTCAGGCTCTTCGCGAGCGAAATATTTCATACGAACGCATCGAAGGCGAGGCGGCATTTTACGGGCCGAAGATCGATATTAAGATCGAGGACGCTATTGGACGTGTCTGGCAACTCGGAACAATTCAGCTTGATTTTAATCTGCCGGAGCGTTTTGAGCTGGAATATACTGGCGACGACAATTTGAAACATCGTCCATTCATGATCCACCGGGCATTGTTTGGTTCTATTGAGCGGTTCTTTGGCGTGCTGATCGAACACTACGCCGGTGCATTCCCGCTTTGGCTCGCTCCAGTTCAGGTTGCGGTGCTGCCGATCACGGATCGAATCAATGATTATGCTGATTCGGTTGCCGCGGAATTGCGAAAATCAGGCTTCCGTGTGGAGTCGAACACGAAATCTGATAAAATCGGGGCGAAAATACGGGATGCTCAAATGCAAAAGATACCGTATATGCTGATCCTTGGCGATCAGGAACTCGAAAACGGGCAGGTTGCCGTTCGCGAGCGTAAACAGGGTGATATCGGTGCGATGTCGTTGGAAGAGTTTAAAGAGAAGATCACGGCCGAGCGTTCGAGCCGGGCTTCGTAGAATGGCAATTAACACAGGAGGCATTTATCGCTAGAAGATTTGGTGGAAATAGATTTAAGCCGCGGTTTCGTGAACCTCTTCACCGTACGAATGAGCGGATAAGGGTTCCGTCCGTGCGTGTCGTGACCGATGATGGCGAGACCTTGGGTGTGATGGACACGCGCGACGCGATCCAAGAGGCCAGAAAACGCGGTCTCGACCTGGTTGAGATATCGCCAAACGGTAAGCCGCCAGTCTGTAAGATCATCGATTACGGTAAGTTTCTCTACGAGCAGAAGAAAAAGGCCCACGATGCCAAGAAGAAACAGGTCACCGTCCAGGTCAAAGAGATCAAATTCCGCCCTGGCACCGACGATCACGACTACCAATATCGGATGGAACACGCTCGCCAATGGCTGGGCGAAGGCGATAAAGTTAGGGCCGCAATTGCCTTTCGCGGTCGTGAGATGTCTCACCGCGAACTTGGGGCCAAGATCCTCAAGCGTCTGACCCTAGACCTGCTGGATCTCGCCGATATCGAGGTCGCACCGAAGATGGAAGGCTATCAGATGTTCACGATCCTTTCGCCGAAAAAGGCCAAAGTTGCAACGGTGACCAAACATACATCGGTTGCTCCCAACAAGGAAGACGAGCCCGAGAAGCCGAAGAAAGCGGCGGTCAAAAAGCCGGTCGAGAAGGCAAAAGAAGAGCCGAAGGACGACGACGAGATTTTTTAAAGTACAACAGACTTTCCAGTCTGTTGATCGTATCGATCAAGTTAGGAGAAACAGGCTAGAAAGCCTGTTTTACATGGGAGAAATGTTATGCCAAAACTCAAAACACACAAAGGCGCGGCCAAGCGTTTTCGCTCGACAGCCTCGGGCAAATTCAAACGCGGCCACAGCCACGCTCGTCACATCCTGACGAAAAAAACCAGCAAACGTAAACGCAATCTGGATATCGATTGCTTGGTGTCAGAAGGCGATCAGAAACGCGTCGAAAAGATGCTGCCGTACGGACGTAATTAATTGAGAATTTGATAGTTGAAAACTGAGAATCTAGGACACTATCCGGTCTCATTTTTACGACAAAGGAGTGAACAATGCCAAGAGCAAAACGTGGTAATAAGCGCCTCGAGAAGCGCAAAAAAATCTTAGCCTTAGCCAGAGGCTATCGTGGAACAAAATCAAAGCTGTATCGCTCGGCCAAAGAGTCGGTCGAACGTGCATTAAACTTTGCATATACAGGCCGTAAGCTGAAAAAGCGTGATTTCCGCAAACTGTGGATCGTCCGTATCAACGCCGCTTGCCGCCTGAATGACATGAAGTATTCGCAGTTCATTCACGGCCTCAATCTTGCCGGTATCGAACTCGACCGCAAGGTTCTCGCCGACATGGCCGTCAAACAGCCCGAGGCGTTCGCAGCCGTTGCCGGACAGGCACGCGACGCGATCAGCAAACAGCAAGTAGCAGCCTAAGCATCGATGCTTTTCATGGTCGTCGAACATTTCAAAGACAGCGATCCGGCACCGGTTTACAAACGCTTTGCCGAGCAAGGGCGACTGATGCCCGAAGGCCTTAGCTATGTAAATAGCTGGATCGAAGTTGGAATGGACCGCTGTTTTCAGGTAATGGAAACCGACGACCCTGCTCTCTTGCAGGAATGGATCACAAATTGGGGTGACCTCGTTGATTTCGAGGTCGTTCCGGTCGTTACTTCCGCTGAAATGGTCAAACTATTTGGCGGCAGAGGTTAGCGGAGAACCGTCTAGAGGAATTGGCGTGAGGATGATATTCATCGTCACGCCTTTTTTCTATATTCCAACTTCAGTCTTGGCCTCTGCAAACTTTGCGATCGCGAAGTCCAAGTCGTCTTTCGAATGTGCGGCTGAGACCTGAGTTCGAATACGGGCCTTCCCTTTCGGCACGACCGGAAATGAGAACGGGATCACATAGACACCTTTCGCGAGCAAAGCCTCAGCCATCTTGACGGCCGGGTTCGCCTCGCCAAACATAATTGGCACGATCGGATGTTCGCCCGGCAAAACGTCTAAACCGATCTCAGTGATCTTTTCGCGGAAATAACGAGTGTTCTCCTGAAGTTTATCGCGAAGATCGGTTGAGGCGGTCAGCATATCGATCGCGGCGATAGCAGCCGCGACGATAGGCGGAGCAACGGAATTCGAGAAGAGATAAGGCCTAGAACGTTGACGCAGAAGATCGACGATCTCTTTCTTGCCGCTTGTGTAGCCGCCGCTAGCTCCGCCAAGCGCTTTTCCAAGCGTTCCAGTTATTATGTCGACGCGGCCCGGGACGCCGCAATGTTCATGTGTGCCACGACCTCTCTCACCAATAAAACCGACCGCGTGTGAATCGTCCACCATCACCATCGCGTCGTATTTCTCGGCAAGATCGGATATCTGATCGAGCTTGGCGATATAGCCATCCATAGAGAAAACCCCGTCCGTCGCGATCATCTTGAAACGCGCCGAACCGGCCTCTTGTAGTTTCGCTTCGAGATCGGCCATATCACCGTTCTTATAACGAAAACGCTGTGCCTTGCTCAAACGAATTCCGTCGATGAGGCTCGCATGATTCAATTCATCCGAGATCACCGCGTCTTCTTCACCCAATACTGTTTCAAACAAACCACCATTCGCGTCGAAGCACGAGGTGTAGAGAATTGTGTCCTCGGTGCCGAGAAACTCGCTGATCTTCGCCTCGAGCTCTTTATGGATCAACTGAGTCCCGCAAATGAACCGCACCGAAGAAAGCCCAAATCCCCAGTCTTTTAGTCCTTGGTGTGCCGCCTCTACTATCGCGGGATGGTCCGACAGGCCGAGATAGTTATTTGCGCACATATTGAGGACATTGCGTCCGCCGACCTCGATCCTGGCCTCTTGGGGGCTCTCGATGATACGTTCGTTCTTGAAAAGCCCGGCTTCGCGGATATCATTCAAGGTATTTTCCAGGTGTTCTTTGACTTTGCCGTACATAATTTTTCTTTCGCACCGCTAGTAATTGTTCCAGTTAGATCTAGACGTCGCTCCAATCGAGAATGACCTTTCCGCTATTTCCTTCTCGCATCACTTCAAAGCCTTTTGCGAAATCCTTGTAGGGAAATCGATGAGTAATTATAGGCGAGATATCGAGGCCGCCTTCAAGCAGAACGCTCATCTGGTACCATGTTTCGTACATTTCGCGGCCGTAAATACCCTTGATCGTGAGCATGTTGAAGATCACGGTCTTCCAGTTGATCGCGAATTCGTCCGAAGGAATACCTAGAAATGCGACGTTGCCTCCGTGAGTCATATTTGCGAGCATATCGCGAAACGCGTTCGGATTCCCAGACATCTCCATGCCGACGTCGAAGCCCTCCTTCATACCGAGTTCCTTTTTTACGTCTTCTATCGACTTTTCGCGAACATCAACTGCCAGCGTGACGCTAAACTTCTGCGCCAGCTCGAGCCGCCTAGGATTTACGTCGGTGATGACAACATGCCGGGCTCCGGCATGTTTTGCGACCGCCGCGGCCATGATGCCGATCGGCCCCGCTCCGGTGATCAAAACGTCTTCACCAAAGACCTCGAATGCTAGTGCTGTGTGTACCGCGTTGCCGAATGGGTCGAAGATCGCGGCGACGTCGAGATCGATCCCCTTGTTATGCTTCCATATGTTCGTAAACGGAACGGCCATATACTCGGCAAAACCGCCATCCGTATTCACGCCGTAACCCAGTGTATTCGCACACTTGTAACGCCGACCGGCGAGACAATTGCGGCAGCGGCCACAGACTAGGTGCCCTTCAACGCTGACGATATCGCCGACGTAGAAATCGTTGACGTTTGAGCCGACCTCGACGATCGCTCCGACAAGTTCGTGCCCGAGGATAGTTGGAACTTTGATCGTGCTTTGAGCCCACGAGTCCCAGTTCCAAATATGTAAATCGGTACCACAAATACCGGTCCTTTTGATCTTGATAAGTACGTCATTTATGCCGATCGACGGTTCTGGAACATCTTCTAACCAAAGTCCTTCTTCGGCCTTGCTTTTAACGATCGCTTTCATGTAATTTACCCTTTCCGGAGGATATAACTTTGTCTAATCTGATGATAACACCGCACTTCGACCTGACAAAAAATCGGGTAGTTCTTATAACCATCTGTGGTTTTGCGAGAGAACCATTGACTGATAAAATTGGAGATGCTCAGTCACTGTTTTCCATCACAAACTGATATCCTCTTAGTTTATGTCTGAAGAACGAAATTCAGTCGAGGCGATCAAAATCGCTTTTGAGACAGAGTTTGCTAGATTTGGCGGAATCGAACTGGAGTCAACAGCTCTGAACGAAGCCGAGCGCCTATTGCATCAGATCTCTGAACTTAAGATACTTCACACCGGCAAGAAATCACCGATCGCGGGAGCCATGAAGCTGATCGGCCGGGTTCCGCCTGAAGACCGTGGTTCTTTTGGACAATTCGTCCAGGCCATCGAGAGAGGCATCGTTGAATCGATCAGTGCTGTAGAGAATGGGTTGAGTAGCCGTATTACGTCGCTTAAGATCGAACTTGAGAGCCTTGATGTAACGATCCCGGGACGCCGTCCGCGTACCGGCCACCTGCATCCGATCACCATCCTTCGTCAAAAGATCGAAGATATCTTCGTCTCAATGGGCTATGCGATCGAGGATGACCGCGAGATCGAAACGGATTATTACAATTTCGATGCGTTGAACATTCCCGAGGGACATCCCGCTCGGGAATCTCAGGACACATTCTACACGACCGAGGGATTTGCTCTCCGTTCGCAAACATCGACCGTCCAGATCCGTGCGATGGAACGTCGTGGCGTTCCTCTGCGAATTCTTGCTCCGGGGCGTGTTTTCCGCCGCGACACGCCGGATATGACGCATACACCGATGTTCCACCAACTCGAGGGCCTCTGCGTCGACAAAGGCATCACGATGGCCCATCTCAAAGGCACCGTCACCGAATGGCTCAAGCGAATGTACGGCCCTGACACGGTCACCCGCTTTCGTCCGTCGTACTTCCCTTTCACCGAGCCCTCAGCGGAATTTGATTTCTCTTGCTTTAAGTGCGGTGGAACGGGCGTTTTCGAAGGCGAGCGCTGCCGGCCGTGCAAAGGTTCCGGCTGGATCGAGCTTGGCGGCTCAGGAATGGTGCACCCCAACGTGCTGAGAGCCTGTGGCGTGGATCCTACGGTGTATTCAGGCTTCGCCTTCGGCTTTGGCCTTGAGCGAATGACAGCGTTGATGTATTCGATAGATGACATTCGACATATGTTTGAGAACGACGTGCGATTTCTAGAACAATTCTCATAATCCCTGTGCGAGATTTATGGAACGGTGGAACGCCGTTCAGAATTTAAATGGACATCAGCTACAACTGGCTAAAAGACCTAGTAAAAACCACCCTCACAGCAGATGAGGTCGCGGCCGAACTGACGCGCGTTGGGCTCGCGGTCGAAGGCATTCACGCACACGGCGATGATCTTGTGTTTGACATCGATCTGACCTCGAATAGGCCCGATTGCCTATCGCACCTTGGAATCGCACGAGAGCTGGCTGTCAGTCAGAAACTTGGGATCGCAAGTGGCGATCCTGAGGCCCGGAGCGACGCCGATCCGAGCTTGGTAATAGTTATTGATACGGATCTCTGCCACCGCTTCACGGCCCGCGTCATCCGCGGCGTCGAGATCGGCCCTTCGCCGCAGTGGTTGGTTGACCGATTGGAGGCGATCGGCGAACGCTCGATCAATAATGTCGCGGATATCACCAATTACGTTATGCACGAGCTCGGGCAGCCGATGCATTCGTTCGATCTCGACAAGTTGACCGACAACCGCATCGTTGTCCGCCGTGCAAAAACGGGTGAGACGATACAAACGCTCGACGATCTCGAACGCACTCTGGACGAATCCATGCTCGTCATCTGCGACGCTGAAAAGCCCGTTGCGATCGGCGGTGTGATGGGGGGGTTGGACTCCAGTATTACCGATTCCACGGTTAATGTATTACTTGAGGTTGCGTATTTTGATCGAGCAAACATAAGGGGCACGTCTCGAAAACTCAGTCTGGCGACTGAAGCCAGCTATCGCTTCGAACGCGGGGTCGATATCGAGAATGTCATTCGAGCATCAAACCGCGCATCTGAGCTTATCTGCGAACTAGCTGGCGGTACCTTGGGTGAATCTATCGACGTTTACCCGACGAGCTTCACACCGAGGACCGTTGAATCAGTTGACATTTCGGCCTCTTTAAAGCGTTTGACCGGATTGACGGTCGAAACCGGGGAATGCATTAGAATTCTCTCGGCCTTAGGCATTATCCCCGCAGAGCGATCTGAAATTTCAGATTTGAGATCTCAAATATTCGTTTCCCCATCATGGCGTCACGATATCGCGATCGAAGAAGATCTGGTCGAAGAGGTCGCTCGCCACGCCGGATACGAGAATATCGCTGCCGAACTTCCTCCTGCATACGGCGCAGGTGAATATCAGCCAAATGAGCCGCGTGAGAAGCGTGTGCGGCGTGTTTTGGCGGATATGGGCTTTGATGAGGCTCTTTCCTATAGCTTTATTGATACGAAGCACGATGAGATTTTTGAAACGGTCCCGGGATTGATTGTTGGTGATTTAACCGAACAGTTTATTACTCTTCAGGATGCCGTGATCGATGGTGCAGTGCGAATGCGTCAGAGCATTTTGTTGGGCTTGCTTGACGCCGTGCGGCTAAACTTAAACCATCAGCGTCGCGATATAAAACTTTTCGAGCTCGGAAAGGTCTTTGCGGCCGCGGCGGGCGAGAATACGCCGCCAAAAGAGCAAAAACTGCTTACAATGGTGATCACAGGGGGCGAGATCAGGCAGAACAGGGCGATTCCTGAACGTGAATTGGATTTTTACGATATCAAAGGATCCGTCGAGGCCGCTTTGGCCGCAGTTGGTGTTGATACCGTCGCCTTTGTCCCGGCGGTGGTTCGTCATTTGCGACAAGGCCAAGCAGCTTCGATTCATGTCGACGGAACTAACGTCGGTTCACTCGGTCGACTAACTGATGATCTGGCAACAACTTACAAATTTCGGCAACCAGTTTTTGTTGCCGAGGTTGACTTACAAACAATTCTGGCGAAAGAACAAAGATCGCTAGCGTACCGCCCTCTTACGATTTATCCCGGAATAGTGCGAGATGTCTCATTCGTGGTGAAACGAAATGTCAGTTTTGTCGATATCTGCGACACGGTTTCTCAAATAAATTTCGAATTGTGCCGCAGTACGAATTACGTCGATATTTACGAAGGTAAAGGTTTGGCTGAGGGCGAACGTTCGCTTACCATTCGGCTAGAGTATCGGAGTGATGCGCGAACGTTGGTTGAAACAGAAGTTGAAGGTGTACATTCACAGATAGTCGCCGGGATCGAGAAAAAACTAGATATTTCACACCGCGCGTAAGAAATCCTCACGCTTTACTTGAAGTTTTCTCAGAAACTAAAGATAATCTTTTCCACAGGTCGAAACACAGACGCTCCGGAGACACGAATTCATGAACCAGCTTACTGGAATGGAAAAATTCTCGCACCTTGAGGATAAGATCTATTTGACGATCGAGTTCGCCAAGAAGGTACGATTCGAGCGGGATAGGCTCGAAGCAGAGGCAAACGGGCTCCGCCGCGAGGCCGCAAATGCCCTTGCGGATAAGCAGGTTGCGGAAGACAAGCTCAATGCCCTTCTCGCCGAGCGTGATTCCATTCAACTAAAGGTCGAAGCTATGCTTGATGCCATCGCTCTGATAGATACCGATGTCGCGGAGGCCGTTGGCCGGTAACGGATAACTTATGTCGGAACAAACGATTCGTGTTGAGATATACAACCAAACCTACAGCATCAGGTCGGACGGTGATAATGAGTACATTCAGGATCTAGCTCAGTACGTCGATTCGAAAATGCGTGAGATATCGTCGGGCACGATGACGGTGGATTCGCTCAAAGTAGCAATTTTGGCGGCCCTGCACATTGCTGACGAATATTATCAGCTGAAAAGCTCCCAGGCTCAGAGCGACGCCCAATTGGCCGCACGGAGCTCGGAATGCTCGGATATGCTTGACCGAATTCTCAAGAACCGTGAACCGCAGGAGATCGCGGTTCCACAATAGGCTTTTCCATTTCCCAAAACGTCGCCGTGTGCTAACATTCTCACTGGCGAACGAATTCGACTGCGTTTCTCGTTCACGGGCGCAATTACAATTGAGCCAACATATGAATGCCGGGAGGCCAATGCCGGTCGTCGGTGCTTTTCTTTACGGAGACGAGCCATAGACTCCGGCTTCGATACACGCTATTGGCGAGTAGAAAGCCACCCACCTGTAATCTACAGGTTCAATTCATACGCCCGCACGGCTGGGCGGTTTCTTTCGCCACAATATATGCGAAAAGGCGTTCTCTCGTAGGGCGTCTTTTTTTATTGGATCTCGTCGTCTTCAGCCTCGAATTCGCGTCTGATCTCATCAGCGAATTTCGCGGCCTCCAGAGCTAATGGAAGCTCTTTAGATCTTGCAGATAGCTTTTTGAGGGCCAGCTCGTTGTCAGCAAGCGAACCCCCGCGGCTCGCCGCAGCCTCGATCATGTGAAGCCGTGATTCGGCCTCGACGAGCATTAGTTTTGCTTCTTCGTTGATACCAGATATCTTCTGGATATCTTGCTCTATCTGTGCACCGAAATCGTCTTTGCGAGCACTCTTTAGCTGCTTGAGACTGCTCTGGCGGCTTTTGGCGAGTTGCAGTTCCCTCTTCGACGATTTTTGAATGCGTGTCGCGGTCAGTCGCGAGGCTAATGTTTCGCGATAAGCATCGGCGAGCAGCAGATCACGAGCCTCGACTGCTTTCAATGCCCTTTTCTCGGCAGGTTTTAGTTCGTTTCGAAACCAGTGCAACTCCTCCGGGCGAATGCCATTTGCGGCTATGAGTTCGCGAGTCTCACGCGTCCAACGCGAATACCTTCGCCCTAAAACTAAAGAAACCGTTAGACCGGCGATGAAAGCCAGAAGTGAAGCAACAACACCGATAAACAAGATCACGACCGCCGCCGGCGGCCCACCTGCAGCAAGCAGGAGCAACACAAATGTCACAACGACCGGCAAGACCGGCATAAGAATAGGAGCTGCGATCGCACCGTACTTGAGCCGTCTGCCGTGTCTTAAATCGATATCCGTTTCTCTCGCCATAGCGTAACTTGATACGAGTCTAGCGCAGCCGGTTGGTAATCGCGTAAAACCACTAATATGGTTTCCGCAGCAAAAACGTTCCGTTATTGTTGCAAAATAGTTTATTATTCAGAAAACGGTTAACAGTATGGATCTCAGACGGTATTATTTGTTGGTAATCGCAGTGATGTTACTGGGTAGTCTCTGCTCATTTGCCCAACCGTCTGAGAACCTTCCAAAACAGGCCGTGCGTACCGTGTCAATTCCGATATCGATCCTTACAAAGCAAGAATTGAAGGAAGGCCGCCTCGAGGAGATCGTCCAAACCAATCGTCTGATCGTAAAGGAAGGCAATGTTGAACAGAAGATATTGTCGATCCGTAGCGTTGGCGAATCGCCGATGGCGATCGCTTTGCTGATTCAGGAAGATCTCGCTGGAACTTTTAACCTACAGATAAAGGATATTCAGGATTTCATTCGGCGGCTGCCAAAAGGTACGCGAGTCATGGTGGCGTATTCTCGAGCAGGTTCGTTGGATATTAGACAGCGGTTTACCGACGATCTCGAAAAAGCGGCCAAATCCCTGCGAATCGTAATTGGAAGTTCAACATTCGGCCCACGAAGTCCCTTTGACGGCGTCTCGGATATCATGGGACGTTTTGAGGGCGTTCCGACGGGACGGCGTGCTTTGCTGCTTTTTTCCGATGGTCTCGACACTTCACAAGGGACTAATCTCGCATCGATCTCGCAGAGCTTTGAACTTGATCAGGCGATCTTAAGAGCCCAACGTAGAAGCGTTCCCGTCTATTCTTTCTATTCGCCAACCGCTACTTCGGAAAATGGCAGTTCGCTGTTGGTATTGGCTGGTCAGGGTGCTCTCGCCAAACTCTCGGACGAGACCGGCGGCCGCTCGTTTTATCAAGGCTCGATTGCTCCTATCAGCTACCTGCCGTTCTTTAAGGAGTTGGTGCTCTCGCTCAACCGCCAATTCTTGCTCACTTATCTGTCGACGAATATGAAAAAGTCGTACTACAAGATCAGCGTTACCAGCACTAATCCCGAAGTAAAGATCGAACATCCGAAAGGTTACTATTACCGGTAAGGACCGATCTGGAGTTTCGAATTACATGCCAGGCAGACAGGAACGTCCTCTTTGATAAGCAAGCCGATCCAAAATAGCGGAAAGAAAACGACTAACAGAACAGCGAATGTGACCCATCCAGCCGTTGAGATGCGTCTTTCGATACGCGGAACCATCTGACTTGAGCAATGTGGGCAACGAAATGGCTGGCCGAATTGCTGGGGCTGTTGATAGGCGAGTGGTGCCGGTCGATACTGCGGCGACTGAGAGTCGAACTGACTCGTCTGCGGTTGAATGTGACCGGTTGCGTTTGTGCGGCGTGACTCGTTATTGGTTCGCAGCTCATCCGTTTTCCAACCGTAAGGCTGCGGTTGTGGATGGTCGTACGGATTCTGAACGACAACCTGCTGAGGAGACGTCATTCGAGTGCCGCAAAAACGGCAAAAATGGCTCTCCGCCGCATTGAGTTTTCCACAGTTCTGACAGGGGTTCATATTCGCTTTGGCCTAACACCAATGAATATATCAAAGAACGCTGTCTTTATCGACACAAGAAAAAAAATATCCCAACAACCGAAATGATTGCCCGCTCGTCTAAAAATCGGTAAGCTTAGTCTCAGTCTCGCCATCGTGCTCGAAATTATTTATGAAACTAGTTTTTGCCGTCGCTATTGTTCTTGTGTTTCAGATCGCTCTTTTCGCGCAAGCCTCAGACTCTGCTCTTCGCGGTGTTACTGAGAAAGACCGTTTGAGCAGCGACGCAACCGGCAAACTCGTATTACTTTCGGCCACAGAGCATCTGGAGCGAGGTAAGATATATTTTGATAACCGGTTATTTCCTCAATCTCGAAATCATTTTTACAAGATCATTGAGAATTTTCCGACTGATCCTGCGATGTCGGGAGCCCTTTTCATGACTGGGCGTTCCTATTATTGGGAACGCGACTACGCCCGCGCAATTCCTTATCTCGACCGAGCGGCACGTGAGTTTCCTGCAACAAAAGATGGTCGCGAAGGGCTTTCTTTCAAAGGTGCCTGTAATGTCCGACTTGGGAAACATGCCGAAGCGGCAAAGATCTACGAGCAGTACACGGTGATGTACCCAACCGGCGAGCGGATCGACGCAGCACATACAAATACTATCGACGCACTTCGAGAAGCCGGAAAATATGACGAGGCTGATGCCTGGGTTGATAAAACTCGTGCAAGATTCTCTGGAATGCCGACCGAGGTCAACGCATTGCAGGGCCGCCTGCGAATGCAAATTCATCGCGGCCAATGGGACGCAGCCGCCGTTACGGCCGACACGATGATCGCAGTCGGTAAGTTCTCCGGATCAATGACGAGCTCAGACGAGGCAAAGTTCCTCAAAGGGTTAGCTCTCGAGAAGGCGGGAAAGAAATCCGAGGCGGCACTGGCTTATTCCTCAATTCCGGCTTCATGGACATCTTATTACAGCGGGCTTGCCGCCGATAGATTGGCGGTTCAGGGAAATCGCGTCAAACCTACGGCAGCGATCTCACAGAAAGATTTTCCTGCTGTATTTACCGAAGATGTGTTGCGTGAGTCCCGCAAACGCAAGATTGATCCGCGCTTCGTACTCGCGATTATGAAGCAGGAAAGCTCGTTTCGCCCGGCGGTGAAATCTCCGTCAGCAGCGCGTGGGCTGTTGCAGCTCGTTTATGACACGGCTCTTAAATACAACAAGAAAGCGGGTTACTCTTCTTTCGAAGCGGACGATCTCTACAAGCCGTCCGTAAACATCGCCATTGGTTGTGAATACATTGCAGATCTAAAGAATCAGTTTGGCGGGCTTTACGAAGCAATCGCGGCAAGTTATAACGGCGGTGAAGACAACGCGGCGCGCTGGTTGAACCGTTCAAAACCAAAAGAGCCTGGAGTGTTTGCTGCTGAGGTTGGATTTGCTGAGACGAAGCACTATGTCTTTAAAGTAATGACCAACTATCGGATGTATCGCGAGCTCTACGATGAAAATCTGGTGAGACGGTAGGCTACTTCTTTTCCCTCGGCAACTGAAAAACAAACATAGTGTCTCCCACACTGAGCGAGTAAACCACAAATTCAGCCTTTTTCACCATACGAAAATAGACAAGGCCTACAACAAAGCCGCGCGGTGATACAAATTTCGATGTCAACGCATTGTCACGAATGCGTCGCTGTTCCTTTGTAAGACTTTCGTTTCGACTAACCTGCTGACGGGCCTCAGTCTCTTTTGCATCCTTATCCGGGATTATCTTTGTCACCGTATATTCTGTGCCGTCGGGCCGTCTTATACGGCGGGTCTCTGCGGTCATTTGGTGATCCGCGATAAATTCTCCGACCGAATTCGTCTCCCTGCCACCGTAAGCAATGCTACGAAGCATTTCACGCGTCGGCAGCGAAGTTTCGGCTTCGATCGGTTTTTCGCCGGCGTAGAACCCCGCCTTTGTCTTGAAATGCGCCGCCCCCCACAGATCTGAGTCAAACCCGACTACCTCGTCAGTAGCGTTCGCTATCCGCGCTCCAACTATTATCTTGTCGTCGTCATCCAGGAACGCAACGGCAAGTGTGATGCCTTCGTAGGTGATAGCACTTACGGGTCCGCGATCGGTCGTTATTTGCTCACATTTTATAGTTTCCCGAGAAGTAACCGCACGACTCTTAAAGCCGCAGTTTGCATCGCCGCTCCAGAAGATCATTTTCTTAGGGCTCTGCGCAGAGGCCGCAGTAGCTAAGGTAAGTGTTATCAGCCCAAATAGGATTGCTCGCATGGCTGTAGAGAAAGGAACAAGAATTTTGTACACCTATTCCGTCGCTAAGTCAACGCCCCAATTTTCTCACCCCAAAGTATTCAAACGTACAGACCTTGCGACCAATAGGAGTATGATCGAAGAAAGTTAACGCATTGGAGGAACCGATATGAATACAAATGCAAAAGCATCACAGGTCGTGGGCATCAACAATGAACAGGCGTTTACGCCGGACCCGCTTTTCAAAATGATGGGAGTCTTCGACGATTCGGAGGCAGGCGTATCGGCGGCTGAGGATCTTAAGGCGAATGGATTTGCCGCGGATGATATCGAACTATTCTGCGGCGTTCCCGGAGCCGAGACCTACGATTTCTCTGGCGACGAACACGGTCTCGCGGCGATGTTTATGCGGAAATTTCGTAGCATAACCTTCGACCGTGTCATCATGGATCGCTATCAGGCCGCCTTACGCGACGGCCACTGCGTGCTAATGGTACACATCCACAAGAACGCACGCCAGGACGCAGCCGCCGCCATCATGCACCGCTACGGTGCCGTCCAGGTCGATCACTTCGGCCTCGCAATGACCAAAGCGTTTCCCGAAAGCCCGAACGCGAGCGAAGATAAATACGAGCGTGAAGCCACGCCATGAGCTATCGTATAACGAGTTTGCGAGGGCTAAATTATTCGTTTGAGGAACTCTTCTTTTTGATCACCGAGATCTTTTGTTTCAGCTTTTCTGTCTCGGCACTCGCTACCGGCATAACTAATTCGCGAAATTTTGGCAAGACTACCGCTATAAACGCATCTTGTGCCTTTGCGGATAAGGTCGGTAGAAAGGCCGCGGTCTTTTTACCGACCGGAGTTCGATAAAATGCCGTGACCTCGGCGAGTTCTTCGCGTACACCCTGAGGTATGATTCCATCGACCGCTTCGAAAATCTCGGGACGCAGAAGTCTTGGAGACAGGTAAACATTTTCTCTTTCGAAATATTCGTCAATAGCGGCGTCAGTTCGGCCCTCGCGCATCAGCTCGACGATACGGCGTCCGAGATGCACATGTCCGAGGCCAACACTGCCGCCTTCGCCGCTCCAGACAAGGTTGGGGCGTTCAGGTGCAAATGTTTGCCCGCCTCGTGCGTCGGCCATAAGAGTGGAATAGTCGGGAACATTGTCGCCCGAAGCCTTTGGCACCTCTCGATGCGTAACTTCGACACGCTCGGCAAAGTATCGCCCG
>JANNWQ010000403.1:0-1547 GCA_031408595.1 Acidobacteriota bacterium
CGGCCCTGGCCGCCGAGGTGCGAGCCCTGCTCGGGGCTGCCGAACCTCCTGGCGCGCTTCAAGGTTAGAGCCGGGCGACCGCGGCTGGTGCGCTCCGCAAGAATCTGCAAGCGACGCCATGACGCGCGTCTTCTAAGGGCCACGGTCGGCCACGATGCGTGACAGCCGACCCCGATTTTCCGGGGTCGGCCATCAACGGTCACGATGTCCTCAAGCTTGAGGGGCTGGCGGTAGCAATATCGTGGGGGTTCGGGTCCTCCCTTCGGGAACTCAGGCAGCCGGCACGAGTCGCCACGTCGAGCGGCGAGCGGCGGCGATTTACAAGCCGTTTGCAAGCCCAGCGGACTTCTTGCCATCACGCGCCGCCTTCCTGCGCGATTCCTCCAGCTTCTCCACGGCCAGTCGCAGCCCGCGGATCGTCGCGTTCAGGTAGCGGGTCGTCGTCGACAGATTCCTGTGTTCCAGGAACCTGGAGACGCAGGTCGTGGGCGCGCCGCATCTTCGAGCCTCGATGCGGCTTCATGCCTCAGGTCGGTCAGGTGCAGGTCGGCCAGCCCAGCCCGCTCGCGCGCGGTCTTCCAGGCCGTGCGGATCGACGTCACTCGCTGCCCGGTCGCGTCCCCGAAGATATACGCCTCGGGGCCGAGGTCCACGCCATCCGCGCCGGTGCGGCGCATCTGGAGCACCGCGTGCAACCGGGTCGACTTGGCAGCCGTCGCGCGCGGCGCGTCTTGGCCTTCTCGGCGCGGATGACGAGCTCTCGGTTGGACATGTCCACGTCGCCCCATTTTCTCCGGCCGTTTGGGCCCACTTCCATGGGGCCCATCCCGCTCGGGAAGCGGAGCGGCTGTTGCGAATGCGTTGGACGAGCAATGACGCTGACTGAGCACGCCAGACGGCCGTCGCGAGACTATGGCGACTGGCTATCTCTCGCACGCCGGGCGGCCAGCGCGGCCTCGAGCATGGGAATCTGCGCGAGATCCTTGAGTCGATTCGCCGAGCGCTTGCTCACGACGACGCGCTCGAGGGGCAGCACCTTGATGAGGAGGCCATCAAACTCGTACTCGCGAGCGCGGCTGTGCTCGACGGCAAAGTGGTCGAGGCCGGATGCCGAGAGCACCAGGTCGATGCGGTCAAGGCCCTCACCCCCAACCGCGGGCGGCTGTACGCCGAACCCTGAGGTGTACACGCCGCCCGCGCGCCTTGCCGCCTCCCGCATCTTCTCGGCGTCGAGGTCGCCGAACCACAGGTCCAGATCCTGCGTCGTGCCCGGGGCGCCCTCGATGAGTGCCGCGCTCATGCCCACCACCAGGTACGGCACGCCCAGCGCGTCGAGGGCCAGCAGCAGCGCACGCTCAGCGGGTGTGAATACGAGGTCGAACACGGGTCAGTCCTCGGCGCAGGCGCTCGGCGGGTGTCAGATCCAGGCAGTTCAACGCGTGGTACACGTCTCCGGGATCCAGGCGTGGATCGGCGGAAGCGATGGCGTGGGCTTCGCGCCAACGCGCCTCGCTGCGCTGCCACAACGCCTCGGCGCCGCCGTCGGT